>RFIR01000438.1 GCA_003695135.1 Alphaproteobacteria bacterium
AGCCTCCGGTGGGGACCGTCTTACGGGTTTTGGTCTCTGATGATAGGTCCGACCTTATGGCCGACCTTACGTTCGCACCTGAGATCGAGGTTCTGTCCGCCGCGGACGGGCTGCGGCGTCGGCATTGGAGCGACGCCGCTTGCCCTTCATAGAGCCCGTTTCGCGCGGACCTTCCGGATTCGAGAATTCTGCCCGGTAACCGGCTGAGGCAGAGGATGCTTTTGACGGTGGAGACGCGCGGCGGGGGCTTTGGTCAGTCCGTTCTGCACCGGTGTTTCAGCCCATGACACTATCGGGGGGGCGACTTCCAGATGGCTATGGCTCAAAAAAGCTGAAATCAAGCCAGACTGCGCGACAGCAGTCGAGTACATAGAGATGCCCAACAGTCGATTTTGGTGGAGCTGAGGGGAATCGAACCCCTGACCTTCGCATTGCGAACGCGACGCTCTCCCATCTGAGCTACAGCCCCGCCGCGCGTGACCTAGGGTGCGCGGGCCGGCTCTGTCAAGCCCGAAGTGCGCGGTCCCGGACCGGCGGCCTTCGACGCATTGTCGCGCCAGCAGCGTACTTGTGGCTCGGGTCCACTCCGCCTATGTGGGGGCAGCGGCAGGCAAGGCGGGACAAGCAAGATGGGATCGATCGCCAGCATCCTTCTGATGATACTCAACGTGATCTGGTTCATCGTGCTGGTGCATGTGATCATGAGCTGGCTGTTGAGCTTCCAGATCCTCAACATGCGTCAGCCGCTGGTGGCGCAGATCTGGTACGGGCTGAACCGTCTGCTGGAGCCGATCTATGGGCCCATCCGCCGCTTTCTGCCGCCGATGGGCGGGCTCGATCTGGCGCCGCTGATCCTGCTTCTGGGCGTCGCCGCGCTGCAGATCGTGATCACCCGCAACATGGGAGCGATCGGCTGAGCCCGGCCTGGGAGGCTGTGGCGGACGGCATCCGCCTCTGGGTGCGCCTGACGCCGCGCGCCCGGCGCGAGGGCTGCGACGGGCTGGTCGAGATCGACGGGCGGACCTGCCTGAAGCTGCGGGTCGCGGCCCCGCCGGTCGACGGCGCGGCCAATGCCGCGCTCTGCAGGTTCCTCTCCAGGGCGCTGGGCTGTGCCAAGAGCGCAGTCAGCATCGAATCGGGCGAGACCGCCCGCATCAAGCGGCTGCGCGTGACCGGCGAGCCGACGGCGCTGGAGCAGGCGCTGAGGCGACTGATCGCCGGCTGAGCGCCCAACCGGCTCCGGCCCGCGCTTGCTGTCCCGGGCAGAAAGCTCACCGCCGGTCGCGCAATCCCAGAAGCCGCAGCCGCAGCGCGTTGAGGCGGATGAAGCCCTCGGCATCCTTCTGGTCATAGGCGCCGGCATCCTCCTCGAAGGTGACATGCGCCTCGGAATAGAGGCTCTTGTCGGACCAGCGGCCCACCACGCTGGCCGAGCCCTTGTAGAGCTTCACCCGCACCGTGCCCTCGACATGGGTCTGGCTGGCGTCGATGGCCGCCTGCAGCATCTCGCGCTCGGGGCTGAACCAGTAGCCGTTGTAGATCAGCTCGGCATAGCGCGGCATCAGCTCGTCCTTCAGATGCGCCGCGCCGCGGTCGAGCGTGATCGATTCGATGCCGCGATGGGCGGCGAGCAGGATGGTGCCGCCCGGCGTCTCGTAGATGCCGCGCGACTTCATGCCGACATAGCGCCCCTCGACCAGATCGAGCCGGCCGACGCCGTGTCTGCCGCCAAGCTCGTTGAGCCGGGTCAGGAGCGCGGCCGGCGACAGCGCCTGCCCGTCGACGCTGACTGCATCGCCGCGGGCAAATCCGATCTCGACGAATTCCGCCTCGTCCGGCGCGTCCTCGGGATTGACGGTGCGCTGATAGACGTAATCGGGGGCGGGCTGGCTCGGATCCTCCAGCACCTTGCCTTCGGAGGAGGTGTGCAGCAGGTTGGCATCGACCGAGAACGGCGCCTTGCCGCGCTTGTCGGTCGGCACCGGCACCTGATGCGCCTCGGCCCATTCGATGAGCCTGGTGCGCGAGGTCAGATCCCAGATCCGCCACGGGGCGACCACCCTGATCTCGGGGTTGAGCGCATAGGCCGAAAGTTCGAAACGCACCTGATCGTTGCCCTTGCCGGTGGCGCCATGGGCGATGGCATCGGCCCCGGTCTCGGCCGCGATCTCGACCAGATGCTTGGAGATCAGCGGCCGGGCGATGGAGGTGCCGAGCAGATAGAGCCCCTCATAGACCGCATTGGCGCGGAACATCGGGAACACGAAGTCGCGCACGAATTCCTCGCGCAGATCGCGGATGAAGATGTTTTCCGGCCTGATGCCGAGCAGTTCGGCCTTGGCGCGGGCGGGCTCCAGTTCCTCGCCCTGGCCGAGATCGGCGGTGAAGGTCACCACCTCGGCGCCCAGCTCGGTCTGCAGCCATTTGAGGATGATCGAGGTATCGAGCCCCCCCGAATAGGCAAGCACGACTTTCTTCGGTGCGGACATGGGACTCCCCCGCTTGCAGAACCGCGCCGGGTCTAGTGCCAATGGCGGGCGGGGGCAAGGCGGGGGTGTGTGGCCTCGGTGCCACATGGGGGAGTGCAACAGATGAAGATCGCCGGAACGGAACGGCGCCACGGTCGAGGGCGGGGCCCGACCCTGGGAGGGCGCTGCAATACGTTCGGGGCTGCGGTGGCGGTTCACACCTGCTTGCCGACCGTGCCCGTGACTGGCGTTGCAATGCGCCCTCCCGGGGGGAGGGTCGGGCGCCGCCCGGCTGCGCCGGGCGAGGC
>RFIR01000439.1 GCA_003695135.1 Alphaproteobacteria bacterium
CGCCCACGCCGCCAATTCCATGCGGCTGGAAAAGGGCTATCGTGCCTGGGGCAGCGATCTGACCACCGAACGTTCGCCGCTCGAGGCCGGGCTGGCGCGATTCGTGAGAAACCGCGAACACCCCCGCTGGCAGGCGGTGAGCGACCGCGCCAATGACTGGGAGATGGTGCTGATAGAAATCCTGTCGGATACCGCCCACCCATTCCATGCGCACGGGCTGTGGCAGGCGGGTCGCTGCGTCGGCATGGTCAGCTCGGCCGCATTCGGCCATCGCTGCGGCAAGTCGCTGGCGCTGGCCTGGCTGCGCGACCGGGCGGCGCGATCCGGCCTTGAGCTCGACATTCTCGGCCGGCGCGTTCCGGCCCGCATCCTCGACCGCCCGCCCTTCGACCCCGACGATCTGCGCCTGCGCCACGGAGGAGAACCGATATGACCGATCACCCGATCCCCACCGACTGGAGCCTCGACGGCACCGCCGCACGGCGCGGGCGCTACTTTGCCGCCTCGCTCACCCGCTTCACCCCGTTCCGCGACCCCATCGTGTTCCGCCTCGGGCAGGGTCAGTATCTGTGGGACAGCGAGGACAGGCGCTATATCGACCTTCTGGGCATGAATGTCTGCATCTCGGTCGGCCACGCCCATCCGCGCGTGGTCGCCGCCGCCATGGCCCAGGCGCAGGAGCTGACCCACTGCACCACCATGTTCTACCACCCCGCCCCCGCGCATCTGGCCGAGGAGCTGGCCGCCACCATGCCGGCCGGCCATGACTGGGTGGTCCATTTCACCAATTCCGGCGCCGAGGCGGTCGATCTGGCGATGGTGATGGCGCGCACCTTCACCGGCAATCTCGACCTGCTGGCGCTGCGTACCGCCTATCACGGGCCGACATCGGCCGCGCAATCGGTCACCGGCATTTCCGGCTGGCGCCATCCCGGCGCGCCCGGCAATGTCGCCTTCGTGGCCGAGCCCAACCAGTATCGCGGCGTCTTCGGCCCCGGCACGCAGCCCTATCTCGACGAGATCGAGCGCACCATCGCCACCGCCACCTCCGGCCGGGTGGCCGGCATGATCGTGGAAAGCGTCCAGGGCTATGGCGGCATCATCGAGCTGCCGCCGGGCTACATGTCGGGTGCCGCCGAGCGGGTGCGCGCGGCGGGCGGGCTCTACATCGCCGACGAGGTGCAGTCGGGCTTCGGCCGCACCGGCGATCATTTCTGGGGCTTCGAGGCCGATGGCGTGGTCCCCGACATCGTGGTGATGGCCAAGGGGCTGGGCAACGGCTTTCCCATCGGCGCGGTGGTGACGAGACAGGAGATCGCCGCGCCGATGGCCGAGAAGTTCATGTTCCACACCTATGGCGCCAACCCGACCTCGGCGGCGGCCGCGCGCGCGGTGCTGGCGGTGCTGCGCGACGAGGGGCTGCAGGAAAACGCCCGTATCGTCGGCGCGGCGCTGCTTTCGCGGCTGCGCGAGCTGCAGGCGCGCCACCCGGCCATCGGCGATGTGCGCGGCCGCGGGCTGATGCAGGCCATCGAGATCGTTTCGGACAGCAACGAAAAGACCCCCGACCGTGCCGCCACGGCCGAGGTGTTCGAGGCCGCCCGCGCCGAGGGGCTGATCCTGTCGAAATCCGGCCCCCACCAGTCGGTGCTGCGCATGGTGCCGCCCATGTGCCTGACCGAGGCCGATGTCGAGCAGGTCGCTGAGGGCCTCGACCGGGCCTTCGCGGCGCTGGGCGGGCGGTGAGGGAGCTGAGTTGGATTGAAGGCGAAACTCCGATTGAAACGGTTTCGAAGAAACCCGGTCAGCCAGAACCGGACTTTCCGCTTGGACGCCGCGAAATGCGGCGCCATCGAGGCTTGTTTATATTTTCACTGTTGATTGATAGAGACCCCTGCGAAACACCGGCATGAATGCAAAGCACCGAATCTGCCCGGTTTCCGGTAATCATGATCGCGCGCGCGTAAAGTAATTAGAAAATAGTTCTACAATCAATATTTAACAATCAACAGTGAAAATAATCGCAACATGACCAGCGCCGCATTTCGCGGCGCCCGAGCGCGGCGCCCGGGTCTGGCCAGCGGAGTTTTGCAGAGGTCTCTTATAATTAATTTGCATGCACGGAACTGGGACCCTGCAATACCTTGTGCCTTTCGGGCATTGGCTTGCAAGCGTGTCTTGCAAGGGTCTCAAGATGATATCCGGTCTCGACAGCACCACAAATTGTCGCCTGCATCCTTCCTGACACACCACCCACACAGGCCGACACGGATGGATCATGTTCCACCTCGCGCTTCGCCCTCCGACACCCCCCTTGAACCCGCCGGAGGAGTGATGATATTTATGCCCGTGTGGCGGGTATGATGTAGTGGTAGCCTGCCAGCTTCCCAAGCTGGACGTGCGGGTTCGATTCCCGCTACCCGCTCCAATGCCTCCGAGATGAGCGAGCGAGCCGAACCCCGCGCCCCCGCCGATCACACCTCCAGCACCGGCCGGGCGGCGGGTTGGGCGGCAATCGCCTTGAGTGTGATCATCTGGGCCGGATATCTGGTACTGGCCCGCGGCGTGGCGCGGCAGGAGCTGTCACCGGCCGAGATCGGGGCGCTGCGTTTCGTGCCCGCCGCGCTCCTGTTCGCGCCGGTCTGGCTGCGCTGGGGGCTGAAGCCTGCGCGCATCCGCTGGCGCGACGCGATCATTGTCGGCGGGGCCGGTGGATTTGGCCTGGTCGGCTTTCTCGCCGCCGGACTCGCATTCGCCCCGGCTGCCGATGGCGGCGTGCTGACCCCGGCGACCATGCCGCTTTTCGTCGCCATCCTTGCCCGCCTCCTGCTGGGCGAGCGGTTCGGGGCGCTGCGACGTCTGGGCTTCGGGCTGATCCTGCTCGGGGCCATCGTCATCGCCGGGCGGGAACTGGCTGTGGGTGGAAACGGTGCCTGGCGCGGGCATCTGCTGCTTCTTTGCGCCGCACTGTCATGGGCCGCCTACACACTTGCCTATCGCATCAGCGGCATGACCCCGGCCGAAGGCGCGGCGATCATCGCGCTCTGGGCCGGCATCGGATTCGTCATCTGGCTGGCCGCGGAGGGCTTTCCGCTGGCCGGGCATGGCTGGCGCTTCATCGGGTTTCACATCCTGGCCCAGGGGGTGCTGACCGGCTTCGTCGCCACGCTCGCCTTTCACTTCGCGCTGGCGCGGCTCGGAACCACGCGCTGCGCCGCGCTGGCCGCGTTGGTGCCCGGTCTGGCGGCGCTGGGGGCGTGGCTGGCGCTGGGCGAGCCGGTCGGCCCGGTCCGGCTGGCCGGTCTCCTCCTCGCCTCGGCCGGGGTGGTGCTGGCCTCCGGCGCGCTGCGTCGCGGTGGCGGCTGACGCCTCACCACGCATCAAATTCCCGCCACTACCGGCCACGGGCGCATTTGCCCACTTGTCTTCCGGCCGCCCAGCCGCAACCTGTGCCGGGACAACGCGCGGGAGAAACATGAACCGACCGGAAAGAGACTTCGTCACCCACCTGCCCTTCACCGATCCCGACTGGACGGCGGGCGGCGAGCGGCGCGCCCATGTCGGGCTGTCGGCGCTCCGCACGCTGTGGTTCAACACCGGCACGCTGTGCAACATCACCTGTGCCAACTGCTATATCCACTCCAGCCCCACCAACGATGCGCTGATCTATCTGACGCTGGAGGAGGTGGCGCGGTTCCTGCGCGAGATCCACGAGCGCGGGCTGCCGACGACCGAGATCGGCTTCACCGGCGGCGAACCCTTCATGAACCCCGAGATCATCGAGATGGCCGAGGCGGCGCTGCGCGCGGGCCATCGCGTTCTGATCCTGACCAATGCCATGCAGCCGATGATGCGCCCCGCGATGCAGGCGGGGCTGCAGCGTCTTGCGGCGGAATTCGGCGACCGGCTGGTGCTGCGGGTGTCGCTCGACCACCATACCGCCACGCATCATGACGCGCTGCGCGGGGACGGCAGCTTCGAGCGGACGCTGACCGGGATGCGCTGGCTGCGCGACAACGGCATCGCGATGGCGGTGGCCGGCCGCACGATCTGGGGCGAGAACGAGGCGGAAACGCGGGCGGGCTTTGCGGCGCTGTTTGCGGCGGAAGGTTTCGCCATCGACGCGGGCGATCCCGCGCAATGCGTGCTGTTCCCGGAAATGGACGAAGCCGCCGAGGTGCCGGAGATCACCGAAAGCTGCTGGGCCATCCTCGGCAAGTCGCCCGAGGAGGTGATGTGCGCCTCCTCGCGCATGGTGGTGCGCCGCAAGGGCTCGGCCCGCGCCACGGTTCTTTCCTGCACCCTGCTCGCCTACGACCCGGCCTTCGAGCTGGGATCGACCCTTGCCGAGGCCGAGCGGCCGGTGGCGCTCAATCACCGCCATTGCGCGAAGTTCTGCGTGCTGGGCGGCGCGAGCTGCTCGGGCTGAGCAGACGCTGACGATGGGGGTACTACGCCCCTCGGCTGCGACCGGGATCAAAGAGCGCGACCAGCACCAGCATCACCGCTCCACCGGCATAGGACAGCGCGCCCAGCTCCAACACCTTGGACAGCGCGTCCAGCACCGTCTCGATATCGGCACCACTCGGCAGAGGCAGCCCCGCCCGCTCCAGCCCCCGACCCGCCTGGCTCAGCACATAGGCGATCAGGCCCAGCGGCAACAACCCGGCGCTGAGGGCCAGGAAACGCGGGCATACCCCTATCAAGGTCAGCAGCGCTACCAGACCAGCCAGCGCGAAGGAGCCGAGGAAGAGCAAAAGACCGGGCGGCAGCTCGCGGAGTTGCCTGGCTTCGAGCTGCGAGAACAGATCATGCGGCCCGACTGGGTCAGCGAGGGGTGGATTCAGCCAAGGCAAGAAAAAGCTGACCGCGATGGCGAGGGCCAGAGTGCCGGCAAGGCCGGTGAACCGCATCGAATGTACCTTTCAAGGCTCGGCATAACCGAAGTCAAAATTAGAAGCAGGCCGCTCGCTCTCCGTCAAGACAGGGCATATAGCAGCAAATCCGTTTCTCCAGCATGGGAACGAACCAATTCGGGCATACTCCGGTTGGGGCGCTCACTCAAACCCATTACGATCGCAGCCTCATCCTAACCCAGGAGGCCGCACTCATTGATTCCATCAGTGGCTTGACCGAACGTCAGTCGCGTGCAGCAATCGCTAATCCGACTGTTTCGCAGCTCCCACACACGACCGCGCGGATCCCTTGGCTCCGCATGGCATTACAAAGACAGGGCTGAGAATGCTGGAGTTATTTGAAATACGGTTGTATACTATTACGAGATGCGATACCATCAAGTTCATGGTCTACTCCGACATTTCCCTCAAGATAAAAAATTCTAAGAAATCCGAGATGTTTACAATAACAACCCGATGATTTTCGTGGGTCGTTCGTCCCGGATTCAATATCGTCGATGTTGTACGCTTCTCCGACATTCGCGAGGGAACTCTTGAAAACGAATCAAACGATCAAGCTGTCCAAGTCCGGTCAAGCCGGGTCAAGCCCATTGACAGACTTAGGATGAGATCGCTACGATTAACTTCTCTTTTTGATCTGCTCGGGAGGGAGTCGATGTGAGCGTTAATCATTAATTTTTTTGCGGTTTTGTTTGTTTTGTCAGCCACTTCATCAGGTTCGGCTGAAGAAAGTCTTACCGAAAAAGAAGCGATCAAATTGTTATCTGACCTGTATAAATGTAAGACAATTCTTGAGATCGGCGTGACAGAAATTAGCGTGTTAGTAGAGGGCCAAAAAATGAACGTGTTTGGAGGTGTTAAGGCTCCGCCGCCAACAGCTGTTAAAACTCAATCTGACAAACTATTAATCGACCTAAAAGAAGCTATATATAGTGGTGAATTGAGTATTATTAATAGTTTTATATTTAAGCATAATATAGGTCTGAATTCCAATGACTTGCGAGGTTTAACGTTATTGAAAAAAAATAGC
>RFIR01000440.1 GCA_003695135.1 Alphaproteobacteria bacterium
AGAGTCCTGCAAAACTCCGCCGGCCAGACCCTGTCGCTTCGCCTGGGCGCCGCGAAATGCGGCGCCGGTCATGTTGTGATTATTTTCACGGTTGATTGTCAAATATTGATTGGGGAATTATTTTCTAATTACTTTAGGAGCGTGATCATGATGACCGAAAATCGGGCCGATTCGGTGCTTTGCATTCATGCCGGTGTTTTGCAGGGGGCTCTACCAAACAGGTGAAAATCATGGATAATCGCCGCCGGCGCCACAATTTCGTGGCGCCCAGGCGGAGCGCCCGGGTCTGGCCGACGGGGTTTCGCAGGGATTTCGTAAAACAACACCCAAATCAAGATTTACCTGTCAACGTTGAAAACAGGAACAACTTCAACGGCGCCGCAGCTTGGTGGCGACGGCGCCCTTCACCCCGCCAGCGCCGCCAGCACCCGCGCCCAGCTGCGCGTGCCCTTGTGAAAGCTGCGCAGATCGTATTTCTCGTTGGGCGCGTGCAGATTGTCGTCCTTCAGCCCGAAGCCGATCAGCAGGCTGTTGAGGCCGAGGATGTTCTGGAAATGCCCGACGATGGGGATCGAGCCACCCATGCCCATGAACACGGCCTCGTTTTCCCACTCGTCGCTGAGCGCGCGCCGCGCGGCCTGAAACGCCGGATCGTCGGTCGGCAGCACCGTGGCCGGCGCCCCGCCATGGGGATGGAATTCGACGCTGCAATCGGCGGGCAGCCCGGCGCGGATGGTGTCGCGGAAGCTTTCACGGATGCGCTCGGGATCCTGCCCGGCCACCAGCCGGAACGACACCTTGGCCGAAGCCTGCGACGGCAGCACGGTCTTGAAGCCCGCCCCGGTATAGCCGCCCCAGATGCCGTTGAACTCGCAGGTCGGCCGCACGGAGATCTGTTCGAGCACGGGATAGCCCTTCTCGCCCGCCGGCACCGACAGCCCGACATCGCCCAGAAACGCGGCTTCGTCGAAATCGAGCGCCTGCCACTGCGCGCGCAGCTCCGGCGAGGGATCGCGCACCCCGTCATAGAAGCCCGGCAGGGTGACGCGGCCGTCGTCATCGTGCAGCCCGGCCAGGAGCCGCGCCAGCACCCGGATCGGGTTGATCACCGCGCTGCCATAGATGCCCGAATGCAGGTCGCGATCGGCCCCGGTGATGGTGAGTTCCTCGCCCACCAGCCCGCGCAGCGCGGTGGTGATCATCGGGGTGCGGGCATCGAACATGCCGGTATCGCAGACCAGCGCCAGATCGGTCT
The DNA here is from genome assembly GCA_003695135.1 of Alphaproteobacteria bacterium. GTDB lineage: Bacteria > Pseudomonadota > Alphaproteobacteria > Rhodobacterales > Rhodobacteraceae > J013. The sequence continues at coordinate 1,256 of RFIR01000440.1, forward strand.
TCAGCTCGTCCGCGTTGGCCTGCAGGAACGGCACCAGCGAGGGCGAGCCCGATTCCTCCTCGCCCTCCAGCAGCACCGAGATGCGCGCGGGCAGGGCGCCGGTCACCGCCTTCCATGCCCGGCAGGCCTCGATGAAGGTCATCAGCTGGCCCTTGTCGTCGCTCGCCCCGCGGGCGCGGATCACCGGGCCGTGCTCGCGTTCCTCCAGCACCGGGTCGAAGGGCGGCCGGGTCCACAGATCGAGCGGATCGACCGGCTGCACGTCGTAATGGCCGTAGAACAGCAGATGCGGCCCCGGCCCCTGCCCGTGGCCGACCACCATCGGGTGACCGGGCGTGTCGCGCGTGCCCGCCTCGATGCCCAGCGTGGACAGATCGCGCACCAGCCATTCCGCCGCCTCCCTGCAGCTTTCGGCATAGGCAGGGTCGGTCGAGATGCTTTCGATCCGCAAGAGCGCGAACAGCCGCTCCAGCGCCTGGGGCTGATCGGCATCGATATGGGCGAGCACGGCTTCGAGCTGGGACATGGGACTGAATCCTCGGGGGTGATCGGGACGGCAGAGCGGAAAAACTAGCAGCCATTCCGGCGCTGTCCAGTTCCGGCCGGACCCCCCTCACGGCTTCGCGACTTGCGCGCCGGGCCGGTAAAGGTCAGTCTGGCGGTGTGGGAGGGCGATGCCATGCGCCGGGCCGGTCTGATCCTGCTGTTCCTTCTCGCCGCGGCGGGTGCCGTGCGGGCGCAGGGTCCCGCACCCTTCGCCGCCTTCGAGCGGGCGAGCGCGGAGGTGCTGAACGATCCCCACGACCTGGCCATCGGCCCCGACGGCCGGCTCTATGTCGCCGACAAGTTCAACAACCGCATCGCGATCCTCGATGCGGAGACGCTGGAGGTGCTCGGCAGCTTCGGCGACGGGCAGCTGTGGAACGTGCACGACATCTCCTTCGGCCCCGACGGGCGGGCCCATATCGCGGTCACCGGCACCGGCGAGATTGCCATCTGGGCGCAGGACGGCGCGGGCTGGCATCAGGTCGGGGTGCTCACCGGCCTGCCGCGCACCGAGGGCGCGCTCGCCCATTCCAATGGCCGCGTCTATGTGATGGCGGGCGGGGCGGGACGGCTGATCGCATTCGAGGGCACCGTGCCGGTGGCGGTGGCCGGCGGGCTTTACGGCGCCCATGACGTGGCCGAGGCGCCCGATGGCAGCATCTGGGTGGCCGACAATTTCAGCCGCCGGCTGGTGCAGTACTCGGCCGATCTGCAGCTGATGCGTGTGATCGATCATCGCAAATACGGGTTCATCGGTCCGCGCTATCTCGATGTCGATCCGGCGGGGCGGCTGGTGGTGGCCGATCAGGAGGGACACCGCGTGCTGCTGATCGACCCGGCCGCGGGCGAGGATGGCGCGCTGATCGGCACCATCGGCAACGGTCTTCCCGGCAAGGGGCCCAACCTGCTTGACGACCCCGAAGGGGTGGCGGTCAGGGGCGGGGTCTACTTCTTTGCCGATTCCGACAACAACCGGGTCGTGCGTTACGTGGTGGCAGTGAACTGAGCGCCCGCCCTGCCGGACGTCCCGCCCGCCCACCCCGTCCGGCAGGGCGGGCCGGTTCCCGATCCGCTGCCTTGCTTCGGGCTGCAGCCGCGGGTGAGCTGCCCGGGAAGGGCTTGAGGGAGGCCTGTGTTCCCCCAAGCCCGCGTTCGAGCCTCCCGCAGCCACCGCCGCCGTCAAGGGCAGGCAGCTTCGCTGCGGCTGCGCCGCCCTTGACTGCGGCTGATGGCTGCGTGTGCGGGAGGGGCGGGATGCACCACCGGGAGCGGCGGGGTGCACCACCGGGAGCGGCGGAAGGAGCCTCCTCAGGCTGCAGGTCGCTGGCGCGCGATCCAGCCGCCGCCCAGCACCCGGCTGCCGCCGGGTGCGTAGAACACACAGGCCTGGCCCGGCGCCACGCCCTCCTCGGCCACTGCGAGTTCCACCTGCGCGGTGCCGCAGGGGCCGGGCAGGATGCGGGCCGGCACCGCCGGGCGGGTAGAGCGGATCTTCACCTCCGCCTCCCAGACCTCGGCTGAGTCGAAGGGTGCATCGCCCAGCCAGTTGACCTCGGCCACCAGTACAATGCGCGTTGCCAGCGCTTCGCGTGGGCCCACGACGACGCGGCGGCTCTCCGGCTCCAGCCGGATGACATAGAGCGGGGCGCCGCCGCCGATGCCGAGCCCGCGGCGCTGGCCGATGGTGTAATGGATCACCCCGCGATGGCTGCCGAGCACGCGCCCGGAAAGATCGACGATCTCGCCGGGCTCCGCCGCGCCGGGGCGCAGACGCGCGATCAGATCGCCATAGCGGCCCTGCGGCACGAAGCAGATGTCCTGGCTGTCGGGCTTTTCGGCCACCGGCAGACCGAATTCCGCCGCCAGCGCCCGGGTCTCGGCCTTGCTGGCCAGCCCGCCCAGCGGAAAGCGCAGGAAATCGAGCTGTCCGCGCGTGGTGGCAAACAGGAAATAGGACTGATCGCGCGCGGGATCGGCGGCGCGATGCAGCTCGGCCCCATGCGGCCCGGCGATGCGCTGCACGTAGTGGCCGGTGGCCATGCAGTCGGCGCCAAGCTCGCGCGCCGTGGCCATCAGATCGGCGAACTTCACCGTCTGGTTGCAGCGGATGCAGGGCACCGGCGTCGCCCCGGCCAGATAGGTCTCGGCGAAATCCTCGATCACCGCCTCGCGGAACCGGCTTTCATAGTCGAGCACGTAATGGGGAAAGCCCATCGTCTCGGCCACGCGCGCAGCATCGTGGATGTCCCGCCCCGCGCAGCAGGCGCCCTTTCGCGCCAGCGCCGCGCCGTGATCGTAAAGCTGCAGGGTGATGCCGATCACCTCATAGCCCTCGCGCGCCAGCAGGGCGGCGACGACGGAACTGTCCACCCCGCCCGACATCGCCACCACCACGCGGGTGCGGGCCGGGGGTTTGGGCAGGCCCAGGCTGTTGAGGATGGTCTCTGCGGCGGCTTCCATCGGCATGGGCGCAATGTGGTCCCGGCCGGCTTTGGATACAAGTCGATGTTTCACCGTCGATTAATCCGACTGCGCCAGCCTGCGCCCCGGGTGAGTAAACTGCGCGGGGGTGCGTATGTATATCAGGAAGATGACCGGGCCGGTCTTCGTGCCGGGCCTGAATGGCGAGCTTATCAGCCGGGCCGATCTGCCGGCGCCGGACACCAAGCGCTGGGTCGCCCGGCGCAAGGCGATGGTGGTCGCCGCGGTCAATGGCGGGCTGATCTCGGCCGAGGAGGCCTGCGAGCGTTACGCGCTGTCGATGGAGGAACTCGATTCGTGGCGCCAGGCCGTGGCCAAGCACGGCACAAGGGCGCTGCGCGTGACCGCGATGCAGAACTTCAGGTGAATTCCTGCCCCTCCACCTCAACCGGCGGTAGAATTTTCCTTTGCAATCCCTTACGGTAACCGTGTATTTACCATTGGGGGCGCAGGTTTGTTAACGGCCAGAGGGGAGATTGATGCAGGAGAAGATCAATGCGGGTTCTACTGGTCGAGGATGATCCGACGACGTCGAAGAGCATCGAGATGATGCTGACCAAGGCGAATCTGAATGTCTATACCACCGATCTCGGTGAGGAAGGCATCGATCTCGCGCGGCTCTATGATTACGATCTGATCCTTCTCGACCTCAATCTGCCGGACATGAACGGCTATGAGGTGCTGCGCCAGCTTCGCGTCTCCAAGGTCAGCACGCCGATCCTGATCCTCTCCGGGCTGGACGATACCGAGAACAAGATCAAGGGGCTGGGCACCGGCGCGGACGACTACATGACCAAGCCGTTCAACAGCGACGAGCTGATCGCGCGCATTCACGCCATCGTCCGACGCTCCAAGGGCCACGCCCAGTCGATCATCCAGACCGGCAAGGTGCGGGTCAATCTCGACGCCAAGACCGTCGATGTCGACGGCAAGCCGGTGCCGCTGACCGGCAAGGAATACCAGATGCTGGAGCTTCTGTCGCTGCGCAAGGGCACCACGCTGACCAAGGAGATGTTTCTCAACCATCTCTATGGCGGC
>RFIR01000067.1 GCA_003695135.1 Alphaproteobacteria bacterium
ACGTGGTCGATCCCTGGGTCGAAGCCTGCAAGGGCTGAGCGCACCGCGAAGGCCGGTCGCCGCCGCCCGTTCCCCGGGCGGCGGCGCTGCCGTGCAGGAGAGGGCACGACCATGAATGCCGAAGCCCCCGTCATCCTCGCCCGCAATGTCTGGAAGCTGTTCGGCGCCGATCCCGAAGGCTATCTTGCGAAGATGCCGCCGGATCGAAGCTATGAGGACATCCGCGCCGATGGCTACATCGCCGGGGTCAAGAATGTCTCGCTGGAGGTGGGCCGTGGCGAGATGCTGGTGATCATGGGGCTGTCGGGCTCGGGCAAGTCCACACTGGTGCGCTGCTTCTGCCGGCTGCACGACATCACCGGCGGCACCATCGAGGTGGAAGGCCAGGACATCATGAGCCTTTCGGAGCGCGAGCTGATCGAGCTGCGCCGCTCCAAGATGGGCATGGTGTTCCAGTCCTTCGGCCTGCTGCCGCACCGCACCGTGCTCGACAATGTCGCCTTTCCGCTGGAGATGCGCGGACAGGATCGCCACGCCCGCCGCGAGCGCGCGCTGGAGGTGATCCGGCTGGTCGGGCTGGAAGGGCGCGAGGACTATTTCCCGCGCGAGCTTTCCGGCGGCCAGCAGCAGAGGGTTGGCATCGCCCGCAGCCTCGCCATCGAGCCGGACATCTGGTTTCTCGACGAGCCGTTCTCGGCGCTCGACCCGCTGATACGCCGCGAGATGCAGGACGAGTTCCTGCGCCTGCAGGGATTGCTGGGCAAGACCATCGTCTTCATCACCCATGATTTCGACGAGGCGCTGCGCCTGGCCGACCGCATCGCCATCATGAAGGATGGCGCGGTCGAACAGTGCGACACCCCCGACCGGATCGTGCTGGAGCCTGCGACCGAGTATGTCGCCAAGTTCACCGAGGAAATCGACAAGGCGCGCGTGGTCCATGCCGGCGTGCTGATGCAGCCGCTGAACGGCGCGGCCGCGCCCGAGGGCGAGGCGGTGGCGGCCGGCGCCACCATCCTGTCGCTCGCCCGCCGGCTGGTCCAGGACGATCGCGACCTGCTGCCCGTGGCCGACGAGTCGGGCCGGGTGGTCGGCGCGCTGCCCCGCCAGGCGGCGCTTGAAGTGCTGCTCGGAGACGGCTGATGGCCGCTGCCGTCAGCGATATCGCCCGCCTCGCCGAGGACCGGCAGCCCGACAGGGCGCGCAGCGTGCTGTGGGTCCTGCTCGCGGTGGCGGCGGTGCTGACGCTGGCGGGCTGGTCGGGGATGCTGCCGGCCTGGCTGAACCGGGTGCCGGAATGGGCGGTGCCGCCGATGGCGGAGTGGCTGGATGCGCTGTTCGGATTCGTGCGCGAGGATCTGGGGCTTATCAAGCTGACCCGGGCGATCTCGGGGCTGCTGGAATACGCGCTCGATACCACCGCCAACCTGCTCTACGGCAAGCGGCGCTGGCCGATGCTTGGTCCGATCCCGTGGACGGCGATCGCCGCCTCGGTGGCGGTACTGGGCTACTATCTCGGCGGGATGCGCATGGCGCTGCTGGCGGGCGGCACCTTCGCCTGGACGGCGCTGATCGGCCAGTGGAAGATCGCCATGCAGACCATGTCGGTGCTGACGGTGGCTGCGCCGCTTGCCTTCCTGATCGGGCTCGGTCTGGGCATTGCCGCGTGGAAATATGCCGGTTTCGAACGTGTGCTGAAGCCGATCCTGAGCGTGCTGCAGACGCTGCCCTTCTTCACCTATCTCCTGCCCGCGGTGATCTTCTTCAAGGTCGGGCCGACGGCGGGGGCGGTGGCGACCATCGTCTATGCCATCCCGCCGATGATCCTGATGACGACGCTGGGGCTGCGCAAGGTCTCGCCCGAGGTGGTGGAGGCGGGCAAGATGTCGGGCTGCACCCGCTGGCAGATGCTGCGCCATGTCTACATCCCCGCGGCGCGCACCGAGATTCTGGTCGGCGTCAACCAGGTGATCATGCTGTGTCTGGCCATGGTGGTCCTGACTGCCTTCATCGGCATGCCGGGTCTGGGCGCGAAGCTCCTGGCGATGATGAACAGCTTCAAGCTCGGCCGCTCCTTCGAGATCGGGGTGACCATCGTGCTGATCGCGGTCATGCTCGACCGCATGTCCAAGGCCTGGGTCATCAAGCAGCCGGAGCATTTCGAGCGCGGCACGCCATGGTGGCAGCGCCATGCCTTCCTGCTGGCAGCCATCGCCGCCTTCGTGCTGTTCACCGTGCTGGCACAGTTCATCGACGTGCTGGCCGGCATCGGGCGCAGGCAGGATTTCAGCCAGGGAAAGGCCATCGACGCCGCGATTAAGGCCTTTCTCGACATCGACGTGATCCAGGCCGTCACCAACTGGCTGCGCGGGGTGCTGAACAACTGGATCCTGATCCCGTTCCGGGACTTCCTGCTCTCCTTCCCCACCCCGGCGCTGATCCTGCTGATCACCGCCTTCGCGCTGTGGCTGGGCGGTCGCAAGCCGGCGATCTATGCCGCGGCGTTCTTCGCCTGGGTGGCGTTCTCGGGCTGGTGGGACCGGTCGGTCATCACGCTCTACGAGGTGATCTCGGCGGTGATCCTCGCCACCATCATCGGGCTGCCGCTGGCGATCTTCGCGGCGCGGTCGGAACGCTGGTCGCAGCGCATCCTGCTGGTCTGCGACACGGCCCAGACCTTCCCCAGCTTCATCTACCTGATCCCGGCGATCATGCTGTTCGGGGTCAATGACGTGGCGGTGATCTTCTCGATCCTGATCTTCACCATCGTGCCGCTGACGCGCTATACCATCGAGGGGCTGCGCACCGTGCCGGTCGAGATCACCGAGGCGGCCGACATGTCGGGCGCCACCCGGATGCAGAAGCTGCGCGCGGTACAGCTGCCGCTGGCGCTGCCGACCATGGCGGTGGGTTTCAACCAGGCGATCATGTTCGCCTTCTTCATGGTGATCATCGCCGCCTTCATCGGCACCCAGGATCTGGGTCAGGAGTTGCAGCGCACGCTGGCCGGCACCGATCTGGGCAAGAATTTCGTGCTCGGCATCAACGTCTCGCTGATGGCGCTCACCTTCGATCTGGCCATCATGAGCTGGGCGTCGAAGCGCAAGCGGGCACTGGGACTGGAGCAATGACCGTCAAACCTGTCTTCGAGCATCCCTTCGAGCGCGCGGGCGTCATCGCGCCGGGCCTGCCGATCCTGCCCCCCGGCGTCGAACGCCACCCGGTGCCCGGCGGCGGCTCGCGCGCGGTGGCGGTGTTTCGCGGCGACGAGATCAGCCTGCTCAACCGCGAGGGCGGGCAGGTTGCCGAGCTGGTGCATTTCGCCCCCGACCGCAGCTCGGATGCCGGGCGCATGGGCGCGCGGGGCAGGGGGCGGCCGGACGGGATCATCGCCACCCTTTCGAACGGCTCGCCCTCCGGCGCGCGGGTCTTCAAGGCGCTTGAGCGTGCCGGCTTCGACATCGCCGCGGGCGATGCCTTCACCGCCTTCGATGCGGGCAGCCGCGCCGGCGATACCGCAAGCTTTACCTGCGAATGCGACGGCCTCCTGATCGTCGCCGCGCCGGGCGGGCCGATGGCACCCGACGCACAGGACGCGCCTACCGAGATCGTGCTCTATGTCCGCCGTGCCGACCCGGCTGCCGCCAAACCCGATCTCGGCCCGCCCGATCCGCTGGCCGATCCCCTGCAGGATTTCAACATCCAGCCCGGCAATGCGCGGGCCTATGAAGTGAAGGCGGGCGAGTTCATCCAGATCGTCGATGTGAAGGGGCGCGAGTGCTCGGATTTCCAGGCGTTTTCCCTGCGCGCGCTCGATCGCGGGCTGGAGCGCGAGATCGACCCCACCACCACCCGCAGCCTGATGGGCACGCTCTATCCCGAACCGGGCATCTTCTCCAAATACTGGACAGTGGATCACGAGCCGCTGGTCGAGATCGTGCAGGATACCTGCGGGCGGCACGACACCTTCGGGCTCGCCTGCACCGCGCGCTATTACGAAGACCTCGGCTATCCCGGCCATGTCAACTGTTCGGACAACATCAATGCCGATCTGGCGCGGTTCGGCGTGCGCCCGCGCGGCGGCTGGCCGGCGATCAACTTCTTCTTCAACACCATGCTCGACGACGCCAACGCCATCGGCATGGACGATCCGTGGTCGCGGCCGGGCGACTATGTGCTGCTGCGCGCGCTTTCCGATCTGGTCTGCGTGTCCACCGCCTGCCCCTGCGACGTGGACCCGGCCAATGGCTGGAACCCCACCGACATCCAGGTCCGTACCTACCGGGCCGGAGAGGAATTCAGCCGCTCGATCGGCTACCGGAAATCTGCGGAGGCTGATGTGGAGGAGACGAAGAAGACCGGGTTCCATGACTGTTTCGCCCGGCACACGCGCGATTTCGTCGAATACAACGGCTATTGGCTGCCCAACAGCTTTGCCAATTACGGCCCCATCGCCGAATACTGGGCCTGCCGCGAGAAGGCGGCGGTGATGGATCTCAGCCCCCTGCGCAAATATGAGGTCACCGGACCGGATGCCGAGGCGCTGCTGCAGCGCTGCGTGACGCGCGACGTGAAGAAGCTCAGCCAGGGCCAGGTGGTCTATACCGCGATGTGCTACGAACATGGCGGCATGATCGATGACGGCACCATCTACCGTCTGGGCGACAACAACTTCCGCTGGATCGGCGGCAATGACACCTCCGGGCTGTGGCTGCGCGAGCAGGCCGAGAAGCTGGGGCTGAATGCCTGGGTGCGGTCGTCGACCGATCAGCTGCACAACATCGCCGTGCAGGGGCCCCTGTCGCGCGAGATCCTGGCGGAGGTGTTCTGGACCCCGCCGACCCGGCCCTCCGTCGAGGAACTGGGCTGGTTCCGCCTGACCGTGGCGCGCATCGGCGACGTGCATGGCACGGCGGTGGTGATCTCGCGCACCGGCTATTCGGGCGAGCTGGGCTACGAGATCTTCTGCCACCCCAAGGACGCGGTGGAGGTGTTCGATGCGGTCTGGAAGGCCGGCGCGCCGAAGGGGCTGGCGCCGCTGGGGCTGGCCGCGCTCGACATGATCCGCATCGAGGCCGGGCTGATCTTCGCCGGCAGCGAGTTCGACGACCAGACCGATCCGATGGAGGCCGGCATCGGCTTTACCGTGCCGTTGAAATCGAAGACCGACGATTTCATCGGCCGCGCGGCGCTGGAGGAGCGCAAGGCGCATCCGCACCGCAAGCTGGTGGGCTTCGATGTCGAGGGCGGGGTGGTGCCCTCGCCCGGAGATTGCGTGCGGCTGGGCAAGGCGCAGGTGGGCGAGATCACCAGTGCCATGAAATCGCCGATCCTCGGCAAGGTCATCGCGCTCGGCCGGGTCGCCATTGCCCATGCCCAGCCGGGCACGGCGCTGGAGATCGGCCAGCTCGACGGCCAGCAGAAGCGGCTGAAGGCCACCGTCGTGCCCTATCCGCATTTCGACCCCAAGAAGGAGCGGGTGAAGGGGAATTATTCCTGAGGATCGGGTGATCGCTCCGCAATCGATCAGATGCCCGGCCGGCATTCTGGCGCGCCGAGAATGCACGCCCTCCGTCGGCCCCTGCTGCGCAGGGGATTTGGTGCGCCATGAATGCGCACCCTACGGAGCGTGGGACGTGTAGGACCAAGGCTCAATGAGAAGAACCTACTCCGCCCGGGCGTCAGCCCGGGCAGCGCCCGCCCGCCCCCCAAGGCGGGCGCTTCGCGCCCACCTCGGGCGGGCACTGCCCTCAACGCTTCGAGGGCGGCCGCTGGACGTGGCCCGAGAGCCAAGGAGAAATTCACAGGGCGTGAGTCGAATTCATCGAGCCTTGGTATAACCCCGGAAGGGAACATTGGCACGCCATGAAAGTGTGATTCCCGCTGTAGGGTGCGCATTCATGGCGCACCGAACGGGGCACATCGTGAATGAAGTCCAGATCCCGCCGTGGGGTGCGCATTCATGGCGCACCCCAATGGCGGAACCATCCGGCGTCGCGGGGCTCGCCTGGTGCCCCGGCAGCGTCGGCCTCAGCGCACCACCTCGTATCCCGCTGCCGCCATCACCCGCACCAGCTCCGCATGGCCCTTCTGCGCCATCTCCAGCGGCGGGTTGGCCACCGGGTCCTGCTCGGCCTCGACCACGAACCAGCCCTCATAGCCGTAGCCCGCGAGCCGCTTGACGATCGCCTCGAAATCGAGCGAGCCGTCGCCCGGCACGGTGAACGCACCCTTGATCACCGCGTCGAGAAAGCTCTCGTGGCCGCGGTCGAGCCCGTCGACAACCGCCCGGCGGATGTCCTTGACATGGACATGGCTGATGCGGGCGTGGTGGTTGTCGATCACCCGCATCACCTCGCCGCCGGCAAAGGCCATGTGCCCGGCATCGAACAGGAGCGGCAGCGCGCTGCCGGAATGGCGCATGAGAAGGTCGAGCTCCGGCTCGGTCTCGATCACCGCGCCCATGTGGTGATGGTATGACAGCGGCATGCCTTGACCCGCGCACCACTCGGCAAACTCGGTCATGCGGCGGGCATAGGGCCGGATCTCGTCTTCAGAAAGCCTGGGCTTGGTGGCCAGCGGCCGGTCGCGCTGCCCCTGGATGGTGCGTGCGGTCTCGCCATAGACGATGCAGGGCGCGCCGGCGGCGATGAAGAAATCCATCTGCGGCCGGATGCGGTCCTTCTCGCGCTCGATGTCGCCTTCCAGCAGCTGGCCGGAAAACCAGCCGCCGCAGACCGACAGCCCGTATCTGTCCAGGATCGGGCCGAGCTCGTCCATGTTCATCGGAAAGCGCTGGCCGGTCTCGACCCCGGAATAGCCCGCGAGGCTGACCTGGCGCAGGCATTCATCGAGGCTCACATCGTCGCTGAGCTCGACCAGATCGTCGTTCCACCACGCGATCGGCGAGATGCCGAGTCTTGCCTTCATCTGCCCGCTCCCATCCGTTCCCGGGCGGGGA
>RFIR01000441.1 GCA_003695135.1 Alphaproteobacteria bacterium
GTGCCCGGCAGCGGTCCCAGTGACCAGCTGGCCACCAGCGCATAGCTCTCCGACGGGGCGGGCAGGGCGGGGGGCACGGTGGCCTCGGCACGCTCGCGCGTTGCCACGAGCGTGCGCGCATCCGGCGCCGGCGGCAGGCTGGCCGGTGCCGGCCTGGGTGCCTCGGGCGGGGTGTTGCCGGCCGGGGCCCTGTCAGCCGATGGCGGGGCGGTTTCGGGTGTCTGCAGCGGGGTGGGCAGCCGTGCGGCATCGCCCGGCTCCTCGTCGCCGGCCGGCGCGATCGCGGCGACCCTGCCTTCGGGCAGGTTCGGTTTCTCGTCGGCCGCGACATTCCGTCCGCCATCCGGCGGGCGCTTCTCGACCGGCTTGAGCGCGAAAGGATCGGCATCCACCGCCGGCGCCTCTTCCGGTGCCGCGCGGCGTGGTGTGGCAGGATTGCGCATGCGCCGCGGCCTTTCCACCTCGTCGGGCACGGGTGCGGCGGATTCGGATTCGGGCGTCACCCGGGCCAACTCGGCCGTCCTGTCCATGCGACGGAGTTCCGGTCGCTCGGCGCGTCGGGGGATCTCGCCGGCCGGAATAACCGCCACGTCATGCGAGGCGGGCGCGGGCGCTGCGGGCGCGGCTTCCTCGGCCAGCTCTCCCTTGCCCGGCGCCGAGGGCGGCTCGGTCCGCGCGGCAAGTGTGGCGGCCTCTTCGTCCTGACCGGCCGTGGCGTTCCGGTCCGAAGTTGCGATCGCCGGCGCCGTCTCCGGCTCGGCTCCGGGCGGCGGGGCCGGGACATCGAGGCGCCGCGGCTCTGCCGTCTCGCCCGGCGTTGGCGTGGCGGCATCGGTGGGCGGTGTCACGCCGGCAGGCCCGGCCGCCTTGTCGATCCGGCGGAATGTCGGCCGCTCGCCATGGGGGGGCAGTTCCTTCGCGGCGATCACCGCCACGTCATTGGCAACCGGTGCGGGCGTGGCGGGGGCGGGTTCCGCGGCCAGCGCCGGTTCGCCCGGTCTCGGCGGTGGCGTGGTTCGTGCATCGGGGCGGGGAAGATCGGCCGCAGCGTCCGGGCTCGCCGGGATTTCGGCAGTTTCCGTTGCCGCCGATTCGGTTTCGGTGGCCGTCGGCCCGGTCGCGCTCGCGTCCGGGTTCGCTGCGGTTGCCTGCGTCGCGCCTTCCTCGCTCGACAGCGCGCCGGTCCGCGCGGCCATGTCGCGGGATTCGGTGCTGGCCGGCGTCTCCTGCCGGCCGGTCGTGCCGATATCGCGTCCCAGATTGCCCCACAGGATCAATCCGATCGCCACAATCACCGCAATCGCGGCGAATACCCGACCCGAACTCATCATCTCTGACCCGGCCCTTCCGTCCGCAAAACGTGAACCAACCTCCCTCGCATATATGTCCTTGTGGCTCGTCAAACCACTTGTATCGCGGAAGGTCCAGAGGCGATATGCCGAGTCGCAGGGCAGGACAAGGGCAGGGAGCGACATGATGGCTGAGGGGTGCGCGCCGGGGGTCTGCGTCTATTGCGGCTCGCGCGCCGGCGACGATCCGGCATTCGTGGCCGAGGCCCGGCAGCTGGGCCGGGAACTGGCCCGCGCCGGGCTGCGCGTGGTCTATGGCGCCGGCGATATCGGCATGATGGGCGCGGTCGCGGACGGGGCGAAGGAGGCCGGCGGCCAGAGGCTGGGCGTCATCACCCAGCATCTGATCGGCCGCGAGGCGCGCAATCGCGACCTCAACGGCTGCATCGTCACCGAGACGATGCATGAGCGCAAGAAGGTCATGTTCATGAATGCCGATGCGGTGGTGGCGCTGCCTGGAGGACCCGGCACGCTGGACGAGCTGTTCGAGGTTCTGACCTGGCGCCAGCTCGGCCTGCACGACAAGCCGGTGCTCCTGCTCAACACGCTGGGCTACTGGGACCCGCTGATCGCGCTGATCGACAGCATCATCACCCGCGGCTTTGCCGATCGCAGCTTTGCCGGGTTCCTGACCGTGTGTCAGAGCCCCGATGCGGTGATCGCCGAGCTGCGCGCGCGCCTTTCCCGGCGCAACAACTCGACGCAGTAGAGCGCCACCCCGACCCAGATCAGTGCGAAGGCGGCGACATGGGCGGCGCTGAGCACCTCGCCGAACAGCACCGCGGCGCAGAAGAACTGCAGGGTGGGGTTGACGTATTGCGCCACGCCGATGGCCGAGTAGCGCAGCCGCTGCGCGGCATGGGCAAACAGCATCAGCGGCAACGCGGTCGGCAACACCGAAAGCAGGAGCAGCAGGGTGGTGGTCGCATCACGCCCGAAGGCGGCCGGTTGCTGGGGGCCGGCCGTCCAGCCGGCCAGATGCGCCCCGCCGATCCAGACCAGCGCCGGGATCAGCAGGACGCCCATCTCCACCGTCACCGAGATCATCGGTCCGCAGGCGATCCCGCGCTTGACCAGCCCGAAGATGGTGAAGCTGAGCGCGACCAGCACCGCCAGCCACGGCATCCGCGGTGCCCGCGCGAACAGGAGCGCCACCGCCGCGATCGCCAGCAGGAAGGCGGCGATCTGCAGCGGCGCGAAGCGCTCGCCATGCAGCGCCCAGCCGGCAGCCACCGCCAGGAGCGGGAAGAGATAGTAGCCAAGGCTCGATTCGGAGGTGCGGTCGAGCTGGATCGCGAGGATGAAGCCCAGCCAGTTGGCCGCGACCAAGGCCGCGCTCAGCGCCAGCCGGCGCAGCGTCGCGCCATCGCGCAGCACGGCGGCCAGTGCGGGACCGCGGCCGCGCAGCACGATCACCCCGGCAAAGAACACCGCGCTCCACACCGTGCGATGCGCCAGCACCTCCAGCGCCGGCACGTCCGAAAGCAGCCGCCAGAACACCGGCGACAGCCCCCAGATGGTGCCTGCGCCCAGAATCGCGGCCAGGCCGGTCCACTGCCCACGCATCCGCGTACTCTCCTTTCGCCGCCGCGCAGCGAGCCCGCTTCGACGGAAGCTGCCCCTTCGGTCGTAATACCGCCTGCAGGCAGCAGCAGGAGGAAGACCCATGGCGGTCATTCGCGGCAACGACAACCCCAACGTTCTCAACGGCACCAAATTCGACGACCGGATCCTCGGCTATGGCGGCGATGACCAGCTGATCGGTTTTGCCGGCAATGATTTCGCGTTCGGCGGTCTGGGCGACGATTCGCTCCTTGGCAATTCGGGCAACGACTTTCTCGATGGCGGGCGCGGCAGCGA
>RFIR01000442.1 GCA_003695135.1 Alphaproteobacteria bacterium
GATCGGTTTCCTCGACGAGGGGCGCACCCGCCCCGGCGGCGCTTTCCGGCCCCCCGGTCATCACGTTGACACGGTAGCGCCGGAGTGCGGGATGGGTGTGGGTGATCTTGATCTCGGTGGGCTGCTTTTCTGCCTCCTCGGCCAGGGCGCGGAACAGGCCGACGTTTTCGGCCAGATCGGCCTCCACCGCCCGCAGATAGACCTCGATCGGCTCGATGCCCGCGAACTGCCCGGCGACCTCGGCGATCGAACGCCGGATCGCCTGCAGCGCCACCTCGCGGTCGAAGGCGCGCACCGCGGCGCGGTACTCGCGGGCTATGGCCGGAAACCGGTTCTGCACCAGATCGGCCAGCGCCTCCTGCAGCGGGCGCAGCTTCGCCTCGATTTCCTTGCGCTCCTCCGCGCTCAGCTTCTCGACCTCCTCGGGCTTCATCACCTCGCCGTCGCGTAGCGGCGCGAAGGCGAACCCGGTCGGTGTGCGGATGATGGCGATGCCCGCATTGCGGGCCCGTTCGGCCAGCGCCTCGAACAGCGTCTGCTGGCGGGCCTGATGGGCGGCGTCGATATTGCCGCGCCGGGCCTTGTAGTCCTCGGTCTCGAAGGCGGCGGGCAGGTCGATGACCAGATCCTCGATCAGCCCGGCCATGGCGTCGCGCAGCAGCACCGCCATGCCGTGGGGCAGGCGCAGCGCCTTCGGCCGGCGCTCATCGGCGAAATTGTTGACATAGACCCAGTCGGGCGGCGGCTCGGCCGCGCGCGCCCTGTCCTCAAGTACCGATCTGAGCGCGGTGCGCCGACGCGAGCCGGGCTCGCCCATGACATAGATGTGAAAGCCGCGGTGCCGGACCGCCGCGCCAAAGGCGATGGCATCGAGTGCGCGATCCTGACCGATCAGCCCGTGATGGGCATCGAGCTCGGCCGTGGAAGCCGCGCCGAACACCGACGGGTCGATGCGTCGCCGCAGCCGGTCCGGCGGAACCGGTCCCGGCTCCGGTAGCGGTGGAAACTGCGCCTCGCTCATCCATGCCCCCCTGCCGAACCGGTCTGCCCGCTTCTCGCACGCACCCGCCCGCGGCTCAAGGGGACACGCAATCGGGCTTGCCGATCGCGGCGCAGGTCCCGGTGGTCGCGCAGGTTCATTTTGGGTCCCACCCACAATTCGGTCCATGATGAAGAGATGTCGCTGACACGAGGACTCGCCCGGCGCAGCCGGGCGGCGCCCGACCCTGCCCCCGGGAGGGCGCATTCATACGTTTGATCAACGGGTTGACCGGCAGGCATTTTGTACCGTCGTATCCGTTTCAACCGTTTCACCGCGCCCTCCCAGGGTCGGGCACCGCCCTGGGAGGCCCCTGCGGCTCTCCGGGAAAGGGTTTCAAACGATGGAGTCACTCCACTAGGCTGCGGGCGGAGGAGAGAACCGGAATGACTCTGGCCGACCGCTATCCGTCCGTTGCCGATCTCGCGCGCAAGGCCCGGCGGCGCCTGCCGCATTTCGCCTGGGAGTTTCTCGACAGCGGCACCGGGCGCGAATACGCGCTGGCCCGCAACGAGGCCGCGCTGCAGCGCATCCTGATGCGGCCCCGGACCATGGCCGGCGGGCTGTCGCCCGAGATCGCCGTGCAGCTGTGGGGCACCGAATACGCCGCGCCCTTCGGCATCGCGCCGGTGGGCATGTCGGGGATGATCTGGCCGGGATCGGAGCGCGCGCTGGCCCGTGCGGCGGCCGAGGCGCGCATTCCGATGTGCCTGTCGAATTTCGCCAATTCCTCCATCGAGGCGGTCGGGCGCGCGGTCGGCGAGATGGGCTGGTTCCAGCTCTACCCGCCGAAGGATCCCGAGATCCGCGAGGATCTGCTGATCCGCGCCCGGGTCAATGGCTGGAAGGTGCTGGTGGTCACGGTGGACGTGCCGCTGGGCTCAATGCGCGAGCGCCAGCGCCGCGCCGGCGCCCGGCTGACGCTGTCTGCAAATCCGCTGTTCTACCTCGACATGCTGCGCCGGCCCGCCTGGCTGCTGGCCCTCTTGCGCGAGGACCGGCAGCGGATGTGGACCATCGAGCCCTATGTGCCGGCCCGCGGCGCCGGGCGCTATATCGGCTACATCACCGGGCAGGTGGAACGGACGCCGAGCTGGGAGTACCTTGCCGAGCTGCGCGATCTGTGGACCGGCCCGCTGGTGGTCAAGGGCATCATGAACCCCGACGAGGCCGAGCGCTGCGTGGCGATGGGCGTGGACGGTATCGGGGTGTCCAACCATGGCGGGCGGCAGTTCGATGCCGCCCCGGCGGCGATCGACGTCCTGCCGGCGATCCGCGCCGCGGTGGGCGAGCGGGCAAAGATCATCTTCGATTCGGGTCTGCGCGGCGGGCTCGACATCGCCCGCGCGCTGGCGCTGGGGGCCGATTTCTGCCTGCTGGGCCGTGCCTTCTTCTATGCGCTCGGCGCGCTGGGTGCGCGCGGACCGGACCATCTGATCACGCTCTTGCGCGACGATCTGATCAACAATATGGGGCAGATGGGCGTGGACCGGCTGGACGGGCTGGCCGACAGGCTGGTCGCACCGCCGTCAGTGGAGCGGGAATGACGATGCAGGCCGATTATCTGATCGTCGGCGCCGGCTCGGCCGGTTGCGCCATGGCATACCGTCTGGCCGAGGCGGGGCGCTCGGTGCTGGTGATCGAGCATGGCGGTACCGATGCCGGGCCGCTGATCCAGATGCCCGGCGCGCTGAGCTACCCGATGAACATGCCGCGCTACGACTGGGGCTACCGCACCGAACCGGAGCCGCATCTGGGCGGGCGGCGGCTGGCCTGCCCGCGCGGCAAGGTGATCGGCGGCTCCTCCTCGATCAACGGCATGGTCTATGTGCGGGGCCACGCGCGCGATTTCGATGGCTGGGCCGAGATGGGGGCCGCCGGCTGGGCCTTTGCCGATGTGCTGCCCTATTACAAGCGGCTGGAATGCTGGCATGGCGAGGGCGGAGAACCGGGCTGGCGCGGCACCGACGGCCCGCTGCATGTCAGCCGCGGCCGGCGCGACAACCCGCTGACGCTCGCCTTCGTCGAGGCCGGCCGCCAGGCGGGATACGAGCTGACCGACGACTATAACGGGCAGAAGCAGGAAGGCTTCGGCCCGATGGAGATGACGGTCTGGCGCGGCACACGCTGGTCGGCCGCCCGCGCCTATCTGCGCCCGGCGCTGAAGACGGGCCGGGTGGCGCTGGTCCGCGCGCTGGCCCGGCGGGTGGTGTTCGAGGGATCGCGCGCCACCGGGGTGGAGGTGACGCGGGGCGGGCGCGTGGAGGTGATCGCGGCCGGGGCCGAGGTGATCCTCGCCGCCTCCTCGATCAACTCGCCCAAGCTCCTGATGCTGTCGGGCATCGGCCCGGCGGCACATCTGGCCGAGCACGGCATCGCGCTGCGCGCCGACCGGCCGGGGGTGGGGGCCAATCTGCAGGACCACCTGGAACTCTATATCCAGCAGGCCTGCACCCGGCCGGTCTCGCTCTACCGCTACTGGAACCTCCTGGGCAAGGCGCGGGTCGGGCTGGAGTGGCTGCTGTTCCGTACCGGGCCGGGGGCGTCGAACCAGTTCGAAAGCTGCGCCTTCATCCGCAGCGCCGCCGGCGTCGATTATCCCGATATCCAGTATCACTTCCTGCCCATCGCGGTGCGCTATGACGGCAGGGCGGCCGCCGAGGGGCACGGCTTCCAGGCCCATGTCGGGCCGATGCGCTCACCCTCGCGCGGATGGGTGCGGCTGCGCTCGGCCGATCCCGATGCGGCCCCGGCGATCCGCTTCAACTACATGAGCGAGGAAAGGGACTGGCAGGATTTCCGGACCTGCATCCGGCTGACGCGCGAGATTTTCGCCCAGCCTGCCTTCGATGCCTTTCGCGGCCGCGAGATCCAGCCCGGGGAGCAGGCGCAGTCCGACGCCGAACTCGACGATTTCATCCGCGAGAATGTCGAAAGCGCCTATCACCCCTGCGGCACCTGCCGGATGGGCCGGGCCGACGACCCGCTGGCGGTGGTCGATCCCGAATGCCGGGTGATCGGCGTCGAGGGGCTGCGAGTGGCCGACAGCTCGATCTTTCCGCGCATCACCAACGGCAATCTCAACGGCCCCTCGATCATGGTCGGCGAGAAGGCGTCCGATCACATCCTCGGACGCACGCCGCTGGCGGCCGACAATGCCGAGCCCTGGATCAGCGCGCGCTGGGGCGAGACCCAGCGCTGAGGCGCTCCCCCGCACATCGGACATGCGGGCGGTTGCCTGCGACAGGGTGCGCATTCATGGCGCAGCCTTGCACCCCGCTCATACACGCCGCCCCTTCGACCGACTCCTCTGGCGAGAATGGCCGAAGCTTTCGAAACCGGGGGTGTCGGGGGCAGGAAAGGGAGGCACGAGGCCGGGGATCGGAAAGGCATGAGGGCGGGGATCGCGGCAGGCAACGCCGGCCCGTGCCGATGTGCCCGGGCGCCACGAAATTGTGGCGCCGGCGAAGTTCTCTCCTGATTTTCACTTGTTTGACAGGGCCCCCTGCAAAACCCGGATGCAGGCGGGCATCCTGAATGCATGGGGGTTCAGCAGGATCAGATC
>RFIR01000443.1 GCA_003695135.1 Alphaproteobacteria bacterium
CTTTGGCTCGATCTTCGGACCGGGGGAGTGAATCACATGCTTACCGTCATCTCCAACACCCAGACCTCAACCGGCACGGTCGTCTTTCTCGGGTCAACCGCCGGAAACGCGCTTCTGCTCACCAGCACCGGAACACTGGCCTCGACAGGGCAGGGCGGTCTTACCATCTTCGGGACCGGGAAGGATCAAAGCGTTGCCATCCATGGCACTGCCGTCAGTTACGGCGGATCGCCCATCCACATGACGGGCGACAATGCGCTGGTGACGATCGGCAGCACAGGTGTCTTGCAGGTTGTCACGATCGGAGGTGTAGCCCCGCCGACGATATCCTGTCAGGGCTTTAATGCCACAGTCGTGAATGACGGCTCGGTCATCGGTGGTTGGGCCGTGGACATCGGTCAAGGCGACGTGATGAATACAGGCCTGATCCAGTCTACCCTGTTTGCCGCCGTCCAGATCGAGTCGACCGGACGAGTTTTCAACAGTGGCACCATTCAGACGCTCTCAACCACTTCTCCGGCGATCGACTTTTCCGGGTTCGATGGAGTCGCGTTCGTCGAGAATACCGGCTCCATATTGGGTGCGATCCTGACAGATGTACCCGGATCCACGGCCGACGACACCGTGCGCAACGCGGGGCTGATCACCGGCGATGTCACCCTCGGCAATGGCAACGACGTCTATGACGGACGCGGCGGCCGGGCGCTCGGCACCATCCATGGCGGCGATGGCGACGATGTCCTGTTCGGCGGTGACAGTACGACCATTATCTTTGGCGACAAGGGCAATGACGTGATGCGCGGCGGGCCGCTGGATGACACCCTCGCCGGCGGGGCGAATGCCGATTTCCTGCGGGGCCGCGACGGCGATGACGTGCTCGACGCCGGCGCCGGGCGCGACTTCATCCGGGGCGGGCGCGGCGACGACGACCTGTTCGGCGGGCCGGGCACCGATTTCTTCGAATTCCGCCGCGGATCCGACAACGACGTCATATGGGATTTCGAGGACGGCACCGACAGGATCGACCTCAGCTGGTTCGGCTTCACCCCGGCCAATTTCGACGCCAAGGTGATGCCTGCCATTTCCAGCGCCGGGGGCGGGGCGAGCTTCCTCGATCTCGATCAGCTGGGCGGGCACGGATCGGTGCTGATCCACGGGCTGGCCTTCGGCAATGTCGATGTGAGCGATTTCCTGCTGACCTGAGAGTCCGGACGCCACGGCCGGTGCGGCCGGCCGGGGCGCGCCCATCCTTCCCAGCCGGTCGCCGCCATGGCAGGATGACGCAGCCGGCGAGTTGCTTGCGGTCGAGTTGGGGGCGGGTCCGGACCTCACGCTCGCCCCGGTCCGCCGGGTTTGAACGAGAACCCGCCGGACCGAAGGGAGCAAACATCATGCTGACCATCGTCACGAACACGCAGACGGCGCTGGGAGACGTCATTTCGCTGGGCGCAACCGCCAACGACGCACTGCTCGTCACCAGAAACGGGGGGCTGGTCTCCACCGGAGGATTGGGCAACGCCGTGGACGGTTCCGGCGACCGCCAGAGCGTGACCATCCACGGATTCGCGGTAAGCTACGACAACACGGTCATCCATCTAACCGGCAACGACGCCCGCGTCACCATCGGTGCCACGGGGATCGTCGAGAATGTGGATTCGAATTCGGGCGGCGCAGATACCACGATCTTCGGCGGTCAGGCGATGTCGATCATGAACTCAGGCGCCATCGTCGGTGACCAGACCATCCGCATCAATGGCGTCGGCGATGTGGTGAACCACGGGCTGATCGATTCCTATCTCTTCCAGGCCGTCGACATCAACAACGACGGACGGGTGTTCAATACCGGAACGATCCAGTCAACCAGTACCGCCACACCACTCAACAACGCCGTGGAGATCTCCGGTGTCGCACTGGTCGAAAACAGCGGCTCGATCCTCGGCGGCGTGCTGACCGGTTCATCGAATGACACCGTGCGCAATTCGGGCCTGATCACCGGCGACATTCAGCTTCGTGGCGGCAATGACTATTATGACGGCCGTGGCGGACAGGCCAAGGACACGGTGTTCGGCGGCGACGGTGCCGACCGGCTGATCGGAGGCGACACCGCCAACACCATCCAGGGCGGTGCCGGCAATGACGTGGTGCGCGGCGGCGCTGCCGATGACGTGCTGTCGGGCGGCACCAACGCCGATACCGTGCAGGGTCGCGACGGCGACGACACCATAGACGCCGGTGCCGGGCGCGACTTCATTCGCGGCGGGCGTGGCGATGACGAGTTGACCGGCGGGCCGGGCACCGATTTCTTCGAGTTCCGCCGCGGATCGGAGAACGACCACATCACCGATTTCGAGGACGGCACCGACCGCATCGACCTCAGCTTCTTCGGCTTCACCCCGGCCAATTTCGCCACCAAGGTGATGCCGGCGATTTCCAGCGCCGGGGGCGGGGCGAGCTTCCTCGACCTCGACAAGCTTGGCGGGCACGGCTCGGTGCTGATCGACGGGCTGGCCTTCGGCAATGTCGATGTGAGCGATTTCCTGCTGACCTGACGGGTTTCTGCCGCCCCGCCCCGGCGGGGCGCAATCCGGCGCCCTGTGATCCGGCGCACATGGATGACACCGTTCGGGACAAGTTTACGAAAAATTGGCGAATTGCCGCCACAAAGCTCGGGCAGAAAGGCTGGCGTCGGGTGGGGCACCGAGGCTGAAGCATGACCATGCCTGCATATGCGTATCCCGCCGAACCGGCCGCCCCGGATCACCCGCATCGCATTCCGCCCGCCGGGCGGTCCGCATTGCTGCCCGCCGCCCCGATCGTGTTCACCCGCCACCGCTCGCGCCGCCGTCGCCGGATGCGCCGTCTGCGTCTGCGTATCCTGCTCGCTCTTGGAATTGTGCCGGTCGCCTATGCCGCGCTGGCGGCCTACGGCATGTGAACAGCGATCCCGGGAAAGGTGAGAGGCTGGACGCGACCCGAACGGGGCTCGTTACGGCTGCTTCCTTCCGGACCTGACCGGGTTGGCGAGGCGTCCGCCCGCGCCAACCTCTCGCGCCCCATATATCCCTGCCACCCCCCGGCCGCAAGGCGGGCGCCCTGCATTGCGCGGCCCCCGCCGATATTGCAAGCTGCCCGGCCAATGGCGGGGTCGGGAGGCGGCATGGGGCTGGAGCAGGAGATCACCTTTGCGGGCGGCAGGCTGGACCGCGCCGCCGCGCTGCGCGAGGACGAGGCGGCGATTGCGGCGCTGCTGGCCGATCCGGCCGCCCGCATCCTGCCGGTCTGGCGCGGCAAGCCGCTCTTCCGTCTCGGCGACGCATCGGGTCCGGTGTTGGGCTGGCAGGCGCCGGGCGCGGCGGTGCTGGGCGAGGCGCGCGAGGCGCCGATCCTGCTGGGCCTGGACGGCCCGGTCGCCCATTTCGCTGCCGATGTCTCGGCCTGGGAGGACCCCGATGCCGATGCCGCGGAGATGCAGCGGTTTCTCGACCGCAGCCGCAACAGCTATCCCGGCCTGCCCGAGGACTGCAAGTTCATCGACCTGCGCTCGATCATGGCCGAGCTGACCGCGCCGGACGCCGCCGATGCGGCACTGGCCAAGGCGATGCTGGGCTGGCACCACACCCACCCGTTCTGCGCCCGCTGCGGCCAGCCCAGCCGGCCGGCCAAGGCGGGCTGGCAGCGCAACTGCCCCGCCTGCGGCGTTACCCATTTCCCGCGCACCGATCCGGTGGTGATCGTGCTCGCGACCTCCGGCGACAAGGTGCTGCTCGGCCGCTCGCATGGCTGGCCGGAGGGGATGTATTCGCTGCTCGCCGGTTTCGTCGAGCCGGGCGAGACGCTGGAGGCGGCGGCGCGGCGCGAGGTGTTCGAGGAAGCCGGCGTCCGTCTCGGCCGCGTGCGCATCCTCGCAACCCAGCCCTGGCCGTTTCCCGCCTCGCTGATGGTCGGGTGTGCGGCGGAGGCGGAGGGGGAGGAGCTGACCCTCGATCCGGTGGAGATCGAGGATGCGCGCTGGGTCACGCGGCAGGAGGTGATGGAAAGTTTCGCCGGCCTCTCGCCCCGCCTGATGGCCGCGCGCAAGGGCGCCATTGCCCGAACGCTGCTGGAGGCCTGGGCCGCCGGGCGGGTGTGAGGGCGTTCAGAATCGGGGCTTCCCGAATTCCTGATGCGGGAAGACGCGGGCGGCGGATGAAGGCGCGGGTCGATCCGGTTCCCTGCCGCTGCCGGGGTCGCCCTTCAACCGGGCGGGGACGGGAGTTGTCGGGATGGTGGATGTCAACAAGCTCGAGGCCGTCTCCAGGCAGCTCGACAATCTCGCCGCCACACTGTGGCTGAGCTGCTCGCAGGGGCCGCACAAGCCCGATCACCGACTGCTGAAATAGCGCCCGATTACAGCGCGTCGGTCTGGCGCCGGTATTCGGCGGCGGGGAACACGCCGAGAATGGTGACGAAGGTGGAGAAATAGCGCAGCTCGTCGAAGGCGCGCGCCACCGCCGGGTGTTCGGGATGGCCGGTGATCTCGGCCAGGAACTGGGTGGCGGTGAAGCGGCCGTCGACCATGTAGCTTTCCAGCTTGGTCATGTTCACCCCGTTGGTGGCAAAGCCGCCCAGCGCCTTGTAGAGCGCCGCGGGCAGGTTGCGCACCTGGAAGACGAAGGTGGTGACCACGTCTGCCTCGCTGGGTGCCGCCTCGATCTTGCGCGGGCTCATGATCAGGAAGCGCGTGGTGTTGTGCGGATTGTCCTCGATGTTCTCGGCCAGGATTTCCAGCCCCGACAGCTCCGCCGCCAGGGCCGAGGCCAGCGCCGCGCGGTGCGTGCGTCTCCCTTGCGCCACCTCGGCCGCGGCACCGGCGGTGTCGGCGGCGGCCACCCGGGCGATGCCGTGGCGCTCCAGAAACGCGCGGCACTGGCCCAGGAGCACGGTATGGCTGACGGCCTCGGTGATGTCCTCCAGCTTCGCCCCCGGCACGCCGAGCAGGGATATGTGCACCCGCAGGAAATATTCGCCGATGATGTAGAGGCCGGAGCCGGGCAGCAGGGAATGAATGTCCGCCACGCGCCCGTAGCTGGAGTTCTCCACCGGCAGCATCGCCAGCGCCGCCCTGCCCTCGCGTACCGCGGCGATCGCCCCCTCGAAGGTGTGGCAGGGCAAAGGCTCCATCTCCGGATATGCCTTCAGGCAGGCCTGATGCGAATACGCCCCCAACTCGCCCTGAAACGCTATTCGTGCCCCGGCGGTATTCATGACTGCTCCCGTGTTCCGCCCGTCTCGTGGGCGATTGGTCGCGGCTTCTACACCTTGCAGCCCGGTTTCGGAAGCGGATACAACGCCCCGGCATCCGGCGCGGTTTCCGGAGACGAAGAGGGACTGGGCACGTCATGGACACCATGGAAATCACCAAGATCGTTGCCGGCATCTGCGGCAGCCTGCTTGTGTTTCTGGGCATCAAGTACTTCATCGTGGAGCCGCTCTACAGCCATGAGGGCTACGGCGAGGAGACGCTGGCCTACAGTGTCGCGGCCGAGGAGGAATCCGAACCGGCCGGGACGAAGGAAGAGGCCGCTGTCGATTTCGCCGCCCTGGTCGCCGCAGCCGATGTCGCCAAGGGTGAGAAGAAGTTTTCCAAGTGCAAGGCCTGCCACAAGCTGGAGGCGGGCAAGAACGCCGTCGGCCCGTCGCTGTTCGGCGTGGTCGGCCGTGATATCGGCAGCGAACCGGGCTTCAACTATTCCAGCGCCATGACCTCGGTCGAGGGCAGCTGGACCACCGAGCGCCTGGCCCATTTCCTCGTCAAGCCCAAGGCCTATGTCCCCGGCACCAAGATGACCTTCGCCGGCTTCAAGAAGCCCGAGGACGCCGCCGCCGTCGCCGCCTTCCTTGCGACGGTGAAGTGACCGGACGCGGGACCGTCCGGTCCCGCGGGTTCCCTTTACCTGAAGCGCATGCCGTTGGTCCGCCCGGTGCCTGCCGGCGGCCGTGATTTGGCTGCCCCGAAGGCGTTAATTCCTTATTCACTGGCAATTGATAAGTATTGGCCGCAAATTTGTTTGCTATTGCGTTGAACGGCGCGGCCGCATTCAACTCGAAGCGATGTGTCGTCATCCTCCCCGCCGCTTCGCGTGCCCCGCAGAGGTCCCTTGCAAGAAATCGGGCGCACCCGTAAAGCCTAGGGGAACGCCTGACAATCGGGAGAAGACGATGCCCTCGCCCTTGCCTGCCGGGCTTGCCGCCATCCTTTTCAATGCCCTGGCCCTTCTCTTCCTCGCCGCCGCAAACCCGGCCGCGGCCGAGGAACGGATCATCCGCGCGCCCGGCCTGTCCACCTTCGGGGATCTGAAATATCCGGCCGATTTCAAGCATTTCGACTATGTGAGGCCGGATGCGCCGCGCGAGGGCGAGTTTTCCACCTGGGCCTTCGGCACCTTCGACAGCCTCACCCCCTATATCCGCAAGGGCGAGGCGGCGGCGCTGTCGACCATCCTCTATGACACGCTGATGACCGGCACGGCCGACGAGCCCGACGCCGTCTACGGCCTGCTGGCTGAATCGGTGGAGTATCCCGAAAGCCGGCAGTGGATCGTGTTCCACCTGCGGCCCGAGGCGCGGTTTTCCGACGGCACCCCGGTGACGGCCGATGACGTGGTGTTTTCCTACGAGGTGCTGAAGACCAAGGGCCGCCCCGTCTACCGGGTGGTGTTCAAGGATTTCGAGACGGTCGAGGCGCTGGACAAACACACCGTGAAGTTCACCTTCCGCGACGGCGCGCTGACCCGCGACCTGCCGTTGGTCGCCGCCGGGATCCCGGTGTTTTCCCGGGCCTACTACGCCACGCGCGACTTTGCCGAAAGCTCGCTGGAGCCGCCGCTGGGCTCGGGCCAGTACATGGTCGAGAAGGTCGATCCCGGGCGGTCGATCGTCTACCGGCGGCGCGACGACTACTGGGGCAAGGACCTGCCGGTCAATGTCGGCAACGCGAATTTCGAGCGCATCCGCCTGGAATATTACGGCGACTACCTGTCGGCCTTCGAGGGGCTGAAGGCTGGCAACTACCTGTTTCGCGAGGAGTTTTCCTCCAAGACCTGGGCCACCGCCTATGACTTTCCCGCCATCAAGAAGGGCTGGGTCAAGCGCGAGGTGCTGCCCGATGGCCGCCCTGGCGGCACCCAGGGCTTCTGGATCAACATGCGGCGGAAGAAATTCCAGGACATCCGCGTGCGCAAGGCGCTCGATATCCTGTTCAATTTCGAGTTCACCAACAACAAGCTGATGTACGACCAGTACGACCGTACGGTCAGCTTCTGGCAGGGCGCGAAGGATCTGATGGCCGAGGGGCCGATCCCGCCCGACGAGGCGGCGCTGCTGGAGCCGTTTCGTGCCGATCTGCCCGCGGAGGTGTTCACCGAACCGGCCTATGTGCCGCCGGTGTGGAAGAAGAACCGCGCGGTCAGCCGCAAGGCGGTGCGCGAGGCGGGCAGGCTGCTCGACGCCGCGGGCTGGAAGGTGGTGGAGGGCAAGCGGCGCAATGCGGCCGGCGAGATTCTGGTGGTCGAGTTTCTCAATGACAGCCCGACATTCGAGCCGCATCTGGGCGTCTATGTCGATGCGCTCAAGCGCGCGGGCATCGAGGCCACCATGCGCCAGGTCGATCCGGCCCAGGCCACCGAGCGGCAGAAGAAGTTCGATTTCGACATCGTCATCCAGCGTTTCGTCATGTCGCTGACCCCGGGTGTGGAGCTGCGGCGGATGTTCGGCAGCACCGCCGCCGATCTGGAGGCGTCCTCCAACCTCTCCGGCCTCAAGAACCCCGCCGTCGATGCGCTGATCGAGAAGATCGTCGCCGCGAAAAGCCGGGCCGAGCTGGATACCGCGGTGCGTGCGCTCGACCGGGTGCTGCGCGCGCTGCACATCTGGGTGCCGCAATGGTACAAGGGCACGCACACCATCGCCTATTACGACGTCTTCCGCCGCCCCTCCGAGGAGGTGCCGCCCTACAGCATGGGCGAGGACAGCTTCTGGTGGCTCGATCGCGGCAGGCTGGACGATCTGCGCCGGCAGGGGGCGCTGCGCTGAATGGGTGCCTATATCCTGCGTCGGCTGCTGCTGATCGTGCCCACCATGCTGGGCATCCTCGTGATCAACTTCGCCATCATCCAGTTCCTGCCCGGCGGCCCGATCGAGCAGATCATCGCCCAACTCAACGAAGCCGGCAACGTCACCGAGCGGATCACCGGCGGCGGGCAGGAGATCGCGGTCGGCGATGAGGGCGGCTATCTCGGCCGGCGCGGGCTGGACGAGAGCTTCATCAAGGAGCTGGAGCAGCAGTTCGGCTTCGACAAGCCGCCGCTGGAACGCTTCCTGCTGATGGTCGGCAACTATGCCCGCTTCGATTTCGGCGAGAGCTATTTCCGCTCCATCAGCGTGGTCGATCTGGTGATCGAGAAGATGCCGGTCTCCATCACCCTGGGGTTGTGGTCGACGCTGCTCGCCTATCTGATCTCCATCCCGCTCGGCATCCGCAAGGCGGTGCGCGACGGGACCATCTTCGACAGCTGGACCTCGGCCGTGATCATCGCCGCCTATGCGATCCCCGGCTTCCTGTTCGCGGTGCTGCTCCTGGTCTTCTTCGCCGGCGGCTCCTACTATCAGTGGTTCCCCCTGCGCGGGCTGGTCTCGTCGAACTGGCACGAGCTGTCTCTGGTGGACAAGGTGCTCGACTATTTCTGGCACATCACCCTGCCGGTGGTCGCCTCCTCCATCGCCTCCTTCGCCGCGCTCACGCTCCTGACCAAGAATTCGTTTCTCGACGAGATCCGCAAGCAATACGTGATCACCGCCCGCGCCAAGGGGCTGAGCGAGCGGCGTGTCCTCTATGGCCATGTGTTTCGCAACGCGATGCTGATCGTGATCTCGAACTTTCCCGGCCTGTTCCTTGCGGTGTTCTTCGGCGGCTCGCTGATCATCGAGACCATCTTCTCGCTCGACGGGCTGGGCCGGCTCAGCTTCGAAAGCGTGGTCAAGCGCGACTATCCGGTGGTGTTCGGCACGCTCTACGTGTTCGGGCTCCTGGGCCTTCTGGTCAACCTGCTGTCGGATCTGACCTATGTCTGGATCGATCCGCGCATCGATTTCGAGACGCGGGAGGGCTGAATGTTCCGCCTCGACCCGCTGCAGCGCCGCCGCTGGAACGCCTTCCGGGCCAATCCCCGCGCGCGGTGGTCGCTGCGCATCTTCCTGCTGATGCTGGTGATCGCGCTGCCGGCCGAATTCGTGGCCAATGACAAGCCGCTCCTGGTCTCCTATCGCGGCGAATACTACGTGCCGGTGCTGCGCTTCTATCCCGAGAAGGCCTTCGGCGGCGAGTGGGAGACCGAGGCGGTCTATTCCGAACCCGAGGTACAATGCCTGATCGCCACCGGCGGGGTGGAGGACTGTCTCGACGATCCCGAGGCGGTGATGGAAGATGCCGCCGACGGGCAGATCGAGGGCGCCGATCTCTATCCGGGCTGGATCCTGTGGCCGGTGGTGCCCTATCACTTCGCCACGGTGAATGCGGTGGCGCGCGCACCCTCGCCGCCCGACGCCCAGCACTGGCTGGGTACCGACGACCAGACCCGTGACGTGGTCGCCCGGGTGATCTACGGCTTCCGCATCTCGATCCTGTTCGCATTCGTGGTCACCGCCGTCTCCTCGGTCATCGGGATTGTCGCCGGCGCGGTGCAGGGCTTCTTCGGCGGCTGGGTGGATCTCCTGTTCCAGCGCATCGTGGAGATCTGGAACGGCACGCCGGAGCTTTACGTGCTGATCATCATCGGCGCCATCATTCCGATGAATTTCTGGCTGCTCACCCTGTTTCTGGCCGTGTTCGGCTGGACGCGGCTGATCGGGGTGGTGCGCGCCGAATTCCTGCGCGCGCGCAACTTCGAATATGTCCGCGCCGCCCGCGCCATGGGGGTGGGCGATTTCCGCATCATGTTCCGCCATCTTCTGCCCAATGCGATGGTGGCGACGCTGACGCTTCTGCCCTTCATCACCACCGCCGCCATCGGCACGCTGGCCGCGCTCGACTTTCTCGGCTTCGGCCTGCCGCCCTCCTACCCATCGCTGGGCGAGCTGACGCTGCAGGGCAAGAACAACCTGCAGGCGCCCTGGCTCGGCATCACCGCCTTCGTCACCTTCGCGGTGATGCTGTCGCTGCTGGTGTTCATCTTCGAGGGCGTGCGCGACGCCTTCGACCCGCGAAAGACGATGCGGTGAACGCGGTTCTGCAGGTCTCCGGGCTGACCGTCACCTTCCGCCAGGGTGAGGCGCTGACCCGGGCGGTGCACGATGTCTCCTTCGCCATCGGCAGGGGCGAGACCGTGGCGCTGGTCGGCGAATCGGGTTCCGGCAAGTCGGTGACGGCGCTGTCCACCGTCGGGCTTCTGCCCGACAGCGCCGAGGTCACCGGCTCGGTGCGCTATGAGGGCGCCGAGATGGTGGGCGCCGACGCGGCCGAGCTGCGCCGGGTGCGCGGCAACGACATCAGCTTCGTGTTTCAGGAGCCGATGACCTCGCTCAACCCGCTGCACACCATCGAGCGGCAGATCGGCGAGAGCCTGGAGCTGCATCAGGGGCTGGGGCGCGAGGCCGCGCGGCCGCGCATCATCGAGCTCCTGACCCGGGTCGGCATCCGCGACCCCGAAAGCCGGCTTGGCGCCTGGCCGCACCAGCTCTCCGGCGGGCAGCGCCAGCGGGTGATGATCGCCATGGCGCTGGCCAACAGGCCCGAGCTCCTGATCGCCGACGAGCCGACCACCGCGCTCGACGTGACCATCGAGGCGCAGATCCTGAAGCTTCTGAAGGAGCTGCAGCGCGACGAGGGCATGTCGATGCTGTTCATTACCCATGATCTGGGCATCGTGCGCCGCATCGCCGACCGGGTCTGCGTGATGGAGCAGGGCACGATCGTCGAGCAGGGGCCGGTGACCGAGGTGTTCGACCGCCCGCGCCATCCCTATACCCGCAAGCTGCTGCAGGCCGAGCCGAAGGGCGGGCCGGAGCCGGTGCCCGATGGCGCCGAGGAGCTGTTGCGCACCGAAAACCTGCGCGTGTGGTTTCCCATCCGCCGCGGTTTCCTGCGCCGCACGGTCGGCCATATCAAGGCGGTGGACGGCGCCGATGTCTCGGTGCGTGCCGGCGAGACGCTGGGCGTGGTCGGCGAATCGGGCTCGGGCAAGACCACGCTGGCGCTCGGCATCATGCGGCTCGTCTCGTCGGAAGGCCGGATCGTGTTTCTCGGCCGCGACATCCAGGGGCTCAGGGGGCGGCAGTTGCGCCCGCTCAGGCGCAACATGCAGATGGTGTTCCAGGACCCCTATGGCTCGCTCAGCCCGCGCATGTCGGTGGCGCAGATCGTGGCCGAGGGGCTGGGCGTGCACGACATCGCGGCCGGTCGCGACCAGCGCGAGATGGTCGCCGAGATCCTGCGCGAGGTCGAGCTCGACCCGGAGGTGATGGACCGGTATCCGCACGAGTTTTCCGGCGGGCAGCGTCAGCGCATCGCCGTGGCCCGCGCCATGATCCTCAACCCGCGGCTAGTGGTTCTGGACGAGCCGACCTCGGCGCTCGACATGACTGTGCAGGTGCAGATCGTCGAGCTGTTGCGCCGGCTGCAGCGCACCCACGGGCTGGGCTACATCTTCATCAGCCATGATCTGCGGGTGGTGCGCGCGCTCAGCCACAAGGTGATGGTGATGAAGCAGGGCGAGGTGGTCGAGCAGGGGCCGACCGAACAGATCTTCGAGCACCCGCAGACCGATTACACCCGCAGCCTGATCGAGGCCGCCTTCAGCCGCAGCGTGACGGCGCAGGCAGGATAGCGTCTGGCCCGGCGATCGGGCCGGTCCGCCACACCCCAGTATGGAAGCACCGCCCGGTCGCCGGTTCAGGCCCCCGCCGGCCGCGGATCGGCCGGTGCAAGCCGGCGGCTGAGCGGCAGGTAGAGCGCCGACAGCGTCAGGCACCACAACCCCATGGCCAGGCATTGCGCCGGAAAGCCGATCCCGGCATCGATCAGCACCCCGGTCACCCCCGGCCCGATGGCCGTCGAGGTCACCATCACCGCGGTGAACACCGCCCGCAGACTGCCCAGATGCCGGGTGCCGTAGACCTCGGGCACGATGGTGTTCCACAGCGTGTTGTTCATCCCGAAGCTGAACCCGATCAGCGACAGCCCGACATACCACGCCCAGACCCCGGTGCCGATGCCGATCACCGCCGTTCCCAGCCCCATCGGCAGCAGATAGAACGGCAGGAAGCGGCGCGGGCCGAACCGGTCGGACGCCCAGCCCGAGACCAGTGTGGCCATGATGGTGAGCCCGGCATAGATGCTGAAGGCCGGCGCGATCTCGATCAGCGTCCAGCCGCGCAGCTCGGCCAGATGCAGCTGGTGAAACACCACCACCGTGCCGATGAATCCCGGGGTCAGGACGCCGGGCACGAACAGGGTGAAGATCGAATGCCGGATCATCTCGCCCCGGTTCCAGTGCCGCCCCTGCAGGCCGGGCGACTGGACTTCCGACGCATCGGCATGCTGCGCCCGCCGCGGCTGCGCCAGCAGCCGGCGCAGGAGGGGCATGAACACCACCAGCAGCGCCACCGCGACGCCGCCCCAGATCTCGCGCCAGCCGAAATAGATCAGTGCGAAGGCGACCAGCGGCGGCAGCGTCATCTCGCCCAGCGAATGGCCAAGCATCGCCAGCGATACCGCGCGCCCGCGCCGGGCGTGAAACCACCGTCCCATCGCCGTCATCGCGATATGGATCATCATGCCCTGCCCGCAGAAGCGCAAGAGCAGCACCGCGGCCAGGAGCAGCCAGACCGGGCCCAGCATCGCCATCATCCCCGCGGCCACCGCGTAGAGCACCAGCACGCCCGTGGTCAGCCGGGCGAAGGGCAGGGTGTCGGCCAGCCCGCCGCGCGAAAGCAGGATGGCCGCCGAAGCCAGCGTCGCGGCGGTATAGACCAGCCCCCAGCCGCCGATGCTGATGCCCGCCGCCGCGCGGATGTCGGCCGCGAACAGCGAGATGAACCAGGTCTGGCCGAAGGAGGAGGCGAAGCACAGCAGCACCCCCGCGCCGACCCAGCGCAGATTGTGGTGAAGGAAAGCGATCATGACCGGCCCATCCATAGGCCCGATCGCGCGGCGGCGCCAGCACCGGCGGTCATGGCGACGCTTGCACCGGCAGGGCCTGCGTGCTTTACCTCGGCGCGAAACGTGGAGGGATACCGGCAATGGAAAAGTTCACCACGCTGACGGGAATCGCAGCGCCCCTGCCGCTGATCAATGTCGATACCGACATGATCATTCCCAAACAGTTCCTCAAGACCATCAAGCGCACCGGGCTTGGCAGGCACGCCTTCGAAGAGATGCGCTATGACGAGAACGGAAACGAGAACCCCGATTTCGTGCTGAACAAGCCGGCCTGGCGCAATGCGACCATCCTGGTGACCGGCGACAATTTCGGCTGCGGTTCTTCGCGCGAACACGCGCCCTGGGCGCTGCTCGATTTCGGCATACGCTGCGTCATCGCGCCGAGTTTTGCCGATATTTTCTACAACAACTGCTTCAAGAACGGCATCCTGCCGATTACCCTGCCGCAGGAAGACGTGGACAGGCTGATGGAGGATGCCGAACGCGGCGCCAATGCGACGATCACCATCGATCTGGAAAGCCAGACCATCACCGGCCCCGATGGCGGCACGATCCGGTTCGAGATCGACCCGTTCCGCAAGCACTGCCTGCTGAACGGTCTGGACGATATCGGGCTGAGCATGGAGAAGGCCGACGCCATCGAAGCCTATGAAGCCCGGGCGCGCCAGGCGCATCCCTGGCTCTGAGCGCAGGCGACGCGGCGTGATCCGGCGCGGCCGAGTGCGCGGCGAGGGGGGCAGGCGACGCGGCGTGATCCGGCGCGGCCGAGTGCGCGGCGAGGGGGGCAGGCGGTGCTGACCCGGCTGATCGGGGCGCTGTTCCGCGCGGCGCTGGTGATGGCGGTGATCGTCAGCCCGGCGCTGCTGCTGCCCGACGCCTCGCAGGGCGGTCTGGAAACCGCGCTGATCTTCGCGGTGCTGGCCGCGGCCTTCACCCTGTTCGAATACGCCTCCAGCGCCCCCGGCATCGTCAATTTCCGCTTCGCCCCGCCCTATAACCGGGCGCGGTTCCTGACCTTCAGCCTGATCCTGATTTCGCTGATCATGCTTGCGCGCGCCACCGAGGGCGAGACCCGGTTCGCGCAGGACTATCTCGGCTTTGCCGACCGGCTGGCGGGCCTGCTCGACTTTCCGTTCAGCCCGGTGCGGCTGGCCGCCGATTTCATCGTCGGGACCGGCGACGAGGCGCTGGCTCTGCTGGTCAGGCGGGCGGTGGCGCTGTCGATCTCGATCTCGATTGCCGCGATGGCGTTCTTCACCCTGCTCCTGTGGGTGTTCAAATGGCCGCAGCGGCGCGAGAAGTTCAACCTGTGGGTCAATCTGCCGACCTTTGCGCCCTCCTCGGGCCGCGACGTCGAACGCAGGCTGATCCGCGGCGGCTGGATCTACATCTTCGCCGGGCTGACCCTGCCCTTCACGCTGACGGTGCTGTCCTCGCGCGCGCTGGGCTGGATCGACCCGCAGGCGCTGGCCGCCTATCCCACCCTGGTCTGGGGCGTGACCATCTGGGCCTTCCTGCCGGCCGCGCTGGTCATCCGCGGCGCGGCGCTGATCAAGGTGGGCTGGCTGGTCAGGCGCGCGCGCACGGCCGAATGATGCGGCTGGCCGGGCTGCTGCTGGCGCTGATCTGCACCGCTGCCGGCGCCGCGGCGCAATCGCCGCCCGCCCCCGGCTCGATCCGCATCGCCAGCTTCAACACCGCGCTGGCGCAGAAGGGCGCGGGGCTGCTGGTGCGATTGCTGGAAGAGGGCGGCAACCGGCAGGTCGACGGCATCGCCCGCATCATCCTGAGCGTGCGGCCCGACATCCTGCTGGTGCAGGAGTTCGATCACGACATGGAGGGCCGCGCGCTCGATGCCTTCGCCGGCATTCTGGCGGCGGGGCGCGCGGGGCTGGCCGGCATCGCCTATCCGCATCGCCTCGCCTGGCCGGTCAATACCGGTGAACGCTCCGGGCTCGATCTCGATGGCGACGGGCGCGACTACACTGCCGCCGATGCCTTCGGCTTCGGCGCCTTTCCCGGCCAGTACGGCATGGCGGTGCTGTCGCGCCTGCCGCTCATGGCCGCTGAAAGCCGCAGCTTCCGCCTTCTGCGCTGGGCGGAGTTTCCCGGCGCAAGGCTTCCCATGCGCGCCGACGGCACACCCTTCCCCTCGGCCGAGGCGCAGGCAGCGATGCGGCTGTCATCCAAGTCGCACTGGGATCTGCGCGTCGCACTGCCCGGGGGCGGGCGGCTGGCGCTGTTCGTCTCCCACCCCACCCCGCCGGTCTTCGATGACGAGCACGACCTCAACGGGCGCCGCAATGCCGACGAGATCGCCTTCTGGCAGCTCTATATCGAAGGCGAGCCCTTCACCGACGATACCGGCGCAATCGCACCGCGCGCTGACATCCCCTTCGTGGTCATGGGCGATCTCAACTCCGACCCGGATGATGGCGATTCCATCCACGAGGCCATCCGGGCGCTCTTGAGCCATCCGCTACTGCAGGACCCGCGGCCCGCGAGCCCCGGCGCGGTCGCCGCGGCGCAGGATGCGGTCAACCGGGCGCAGAAGGGCGACCCGGCCCTCGACACCGGTGATTTTCGCGAGAAGAAGGGGCCGGGCAATCTGCGCGTCGATTACGTGCTGCCCGCCCGTTCGCTGAAGGTCACCGGGGCGGGCGTGTTCTGGCCCGCGCCGGGCGCACCACTTCACGAGCTGGTGGCGGGCGGGGTCAGGACCTCCTCGGACCACCGGCTGGTCTGGGTCGATATCGCGCTGCCCTGAGCGCGCAGGATCGCGGCGATCGCCTCGCCCGCCGGGGTGGGCCGGAAGTCGGGCAGCAGGCGGTGGAACTCGCTGCCTTCCAGCCAGTGC
>RFIR01000068.1 GCA_003695135.1 Alphaproteobacteria bacterium
CAGCAGGCCCATCGCCGCCTGGCTCGCCGCCATCCAGAACAGCACGCACAGCACCGTGTCATGGCGCATGATGCGCCGGGTGAAGATGGCCGAGAGCGCAAAGCCCAGCGCCGCAAGCAGTCCGGCACCATGGCCCCATTCCAGTGGCGCCACACCGGGACGGGCGACGATGAGGATGCCGGCAAAGCCGAGCAGCGCCGCCAGCAGCCGCGAGCGGGTCATCGCCTCGCCCAGAAGGAAGGGGGCCAGGATCGCCACCCAGATCGGGTTGGTGAATTCCAGCGCCACCAGCGAGGCGAACGGAATGACGCTGACCGCATAGAACCAGCTGGTCTGACCCATGAAATGACCCAGATTGCGGTAGAGATGCTGGCGCGCATGCGCGGTGCGGATCTGGCCGAAGCCGCGCCGGCTGCGCGTCAGGACGAGGCTGACGATCGCCAGCGAGATCAGCGAGCGGTAGAACATCAGCTCGAACGGGTCGAGCTGGTCGGCGACCTCGCGCCCCGCCACGGCCAGCGCGGTAAACGAGAATATGGCGCCGAGCATCCACAATGCCGCGGCCACGGGGTTCGACTTTTCCATGGCCGGCAGCTATGCGTCTGGCGCGAGAAAGGGCAAGCGCAATTGCCGGGTTCGGCACCCGCGACGAACGGGGCGCTCCCGCCCGTCGCGGTCCTGCGGACCGCTGCGGTTGGGTCCGGCCCGTGCTCCGCACGGGTCCGGCGAGAGTGTCGCCGGTCTGCCTGGAATTCGGGTCGTCGGGGCGGGTGTCAAGACAGGGCGATCCGCCAAGATGGGCTTTAAGGGGCGCCTGCGGCTGCCTCAAAGCCCGTTTGCGATGGTGCTGCGCCGCTCGCCGCCGTCAAGGGCAAGCGGCTTCGCCGCGGCTGGCGCCGCCCTTGACTGTGGCCTTTGGCGCATCGGGCGAGGGGCGGGAGGGGCCGACGGTTTCAGGGGATCCATCTGCCGCGCTCGGCCTCCGGAACCCCCAGCCAGCCCAGCCCGGTCCAGCCGACGGCCTTGGCCACGTTCAGCCACCAGGCCAGGGTCTCGCGCCAGATCAGCGCGGCGCGGGTGGAGCGGCGGTCGTCCGCGAGGCCGGGCGAGGCGACGAGCACCGCATCGGGTACATCCAGAAGCCGCGCCAGCATGCCGGCGCGGGTCAGGTGAAAGCCGTCGGAGACGATGGCGATGCGGCTCAGCCCTTCGGCCCGGGCAATGGCAAGCGCGAAGCGCAGGTTCTCCAGGGTGGTCAGCGCCGCCGGTTCGACCCGCAGCCGTTCGGGTGCGGCGCCAAGGGAAATGGCATGGCGCCGCATCAGCTCGGCTTCCGAGACCGCGTCGGTCTCGCGGATGGCGCCGGTGAAGATGGCGACCCGCGCCTTTCCCTCGGCAAGCAGGGCGAGCGCGGTTTCCACCCGTTGGCGGCCGAGGAAGTTGAGACGCTCATCGGGGTCCATGCCGCCGCCCAGCACGATGACAGCATCGACCGCCGCCGCGCGTTCGGGGCCGTTGCAGGCCAGCATGCGCTGTTCCTGCGCCACGACCATGACGAGTGCGGGCAGGATCAGCCCCGCGGCGATCTGGAGAAGCCCGAAGGCGATGCGCCGCAGACGGTACCGGCGCGCGTGCCCCGGCCGGGGCTCTTCGGGTCCGTTCGCTGTCAGGGTGCCGCTCCGCCGATGCGTGTTCTGTCACGCGCCACGCTACGGGGCGGTGTCTCCGCTCGCAAGGCGGCATCGTGGCAGGATCGGGGCGCAGGCGCGGGCGCCGGCGCTCAAGCCAGGTCGTCGTGGTCGATCGGCTGCGGCAGCTCCAGCGCCGATCGGATGAGGCCCGAGCCGCGGCGGAACAGCATCGCCTGCGCCGCCGGCTCCAGCAGATCGGCGCGCGGCCGGAAGCCCTCGATCTGCCGCAGAAACGGGATGTCACCGCAGCCCGGCACCGCACAGTCCGGCTTGCCCTTGGGACAAGTGCTGAAACGGCACAGCCGGCCGAGATGGCGATCGGTGCCCGCCTCGAACAGGAAGATGTCGAGCTGATGGCCGGTCACGCCCGGATTGACGCCCGCCTCGAAGGACTCGCGAAGCGCGCGGTCGCGCGCGCGGCGCAAGGAGCCAAGCCGCTCGAGCGAGCTCAGCCACACCGCGAGATCGAGATCGGCGCATTCGTGCCAGATCTTCACGCGCGCGGAACGGAATTCCCTGAAGCGGGGCACCTCCTTCCACAGCGGTTTCGCGACAGAGCCGATCACGGCGATGGCCTCGACCTCGTCGAAGGTCATCAGCGCGGCGGTCACCACATCGGCGGCAAGGCGAAAGTCTCGCTGGCGCCGCAGCATTGCCTCGTTCTGTGCCTCGATCCTCGCGCGCCGCATCGGTCTCAGCCCAGAAGCTTCATCAGGTTGCGCTTGCGCCGGTAGCGTTCCCTGACCCCGGCGAGATAGGCGGCGTGTTCGCCCGGTGCCTGCAGCCCGGCCATGCGATCGATGAGCGCGACCGCCTCCTCATAGGCCGGGTTGCCGCCGGTGCGGGCGAGTTCCTCCACGCGCCTTGCATAGATTTCCAGCGCGTCCTTCGGGTGGGTCGTCTCGGAGGCGCGCGCCAGCGCCTCGGCCGTCCCGCGCGATGCGCCATGCGCCCTGAAGACGCGCCAGGCCGCATCGAGCTGTTTCTCGGCCATGAGCATGCGCAGGACGAGATCGGAAGGGTGATGCCAGCGCGAAGCCGGCGCTTGGGCGAGCCGGCCCATCAAGAGGTCGATGGCCCGCCCCGTCGCCGCCTTGCCGCCCAGCCTGCGCAGCCGGCGGTAGAGATCCATGCTCGGCGCCTTGCCGAAGGCGCGCCACAGATGCGCCTCCGCCTCGGCCCTGCGGCCGGCTTTTTCCAGAAGCCCCGCCGCGAAGAACACCAGCCGCTCGTCGGGGCGGTCGTCCTCGAACAGCCACAGCCCTTCCTCGGCGCGGGTGAGCGCTTCCTCCGCCCTTCCCTGCGCGAGGCAGAATTCGGCCAGTTGCAGATAGTCCCATTGCGAGGAGAGATCCTTTGCCCTCAGCGCGATGCGCAGATCGACATCGCCGTCGCGTTCGGCGAAGAAATCGAGGATGGAGGCCAGCTTGCGGTGCTCGGGGTTGTAGCCGAATTCGCTGCGGCGGGAGGCGGTCCGGGCCGGCAAAGCCTCCCAGGCTTGCGTGGCGAGCCGGCGGTACTCGGCAAGCCCCTCCTGCCCCAGGATGTCGGCATAGCGCCGCACCGTATCTTCGAAGGCGCCATATCCATCCGCCATTTCAAGCTCGTAGAGATCCCGGGCGAGTTTCACCGGCTCGGGCCGCGCGACCTTGCAGGCGGCAAGATGGATGTCCGCGGCCCGCGCCAGCAGCTCGCTGCAGTAGCCATCGGAATCGTCCATGTTCTCGATGGCCTGCTCGATCCGCGACGCCGCCTCCCGCGACAGCTCGATGGCAAGCGCCGCATGAGGGCCATCGGCGAGTTCGGCCAGCGCATCGAGCGCGGCATCCACCCCGGCGGCCCAGCCCGGGGCACGCTCGTAGTCGATGAAGCCGCGGATGCGGGTGGCATCGCCGATCAGCCTGCGCAGGCGTTTCTTCAGCGCTGCCTCGTCGGTCTCGGTCAACGCGGCGCTCATCTCCAGCCGGCGCAGCAGCGCGCGATCCTGCTCGGCCAGATCGAGGATCATGTCGATCAGCGCCTCGATGCCCTTCGATTTCAGATGCGCCCTGATCCGCGCCACGCCGTCATCCAGCCCGCCGGTGGCGCCGGCCTCGTTCGCCGCCAGCGCCGTCGCGACCATGTGTTTGCAAAAGCCCCAATCGGCGAAGGCGGGGCAGGAGCATTCGCCGCCGATCCTGTTGCCCTGACCGGTTACCACCGTGCGATAGTCCTCGGTCCCGGCGACGGTGGCGGTCACGCGGGCATCGCTGATGCCGAGAAGCTCCACCGCGTCACCGTGGTAATAGGAGAGCCCGCGGGCAAAGACCTTGTCGCCGGCGAGGTTTCGCAGCGCATCGGGGTCGAATCGGGGACCTGCTCTGCTCATCAGACCGGGTGCAGCAGCGGCTCCTCCGCGATCAGCCGCAGTGCCTCGTCGAGCGGGAGATCGGGGCGAAACAGATGCCAGCGGCCGATATGGCGGTGCCACATCAGGTCGAACCGGGTCTTGTCGATGCGCTCCTCGAAATGATCGAGCCGGGCGAAGGCGTGGTCGAACTCCTCGCCGGGATTGTCGGGACAGCCGGAACGGTAACGGGTAATGAAGCTGTAGCGGCTGCCCCGCCATCGCCCGAGGATGTCGACGGGATAGTTGAATGGGGTGGGGCGGATTTCGGGCAGAAAGCGCGGCTTCAGGATTTCCTCGATGAATCCGGTGCAAGTCTCTGCGATTCCTTCCTTTTCTTCCTTGTTCATCTCCTTGACCCGGACCCAGCGGCCTTTCCTGCCCGCCATGTTCGCCCCCCCCTTTGCAGTGCTGTGCCCTCACTCCCACTCGATGGTGCCGGGCGGCTTTGACGTGCAATCATAGACCACGCGGTTGATGCCCGCGACCTCGTTGATGATGCGCGTCGCGGTCTCGGAGAGGAATTCGTGGCTGAACGGGTAGTAATCGGCGGTCATGCCGTCGACCGAGGTCACCGCGCGCAGGGCGCAGACATGGTCATAGGTGCGCCCGTCGCCCATCACGCCGACGCTGCGCACCGGCAGCAGCACCGCGAAGGCCTGCCAGATCTCGTCATAAAGCCCGTGCCGGCGGATCTGGTCGATATAGACCGCATCGGCCCGGCGCAGGATGTCGAGCTTTTCGCGGGTGATCTCTCCGGGGCAGCGGATCGCCAGCCCCGGCCCGGGGAAGGGGTGGCGGCCGATGAAGCTCTGCGGCAGGCCCAGTTCGCGGCCAAGCGCGCGCACCTCGTCCTTGAAGAGCTCGCGCAGGGGCTCGACCAGCTTCAGCCCCATCTTCTCGGGCAGGCCGCCGACATTGTGGTGGCTCTTGATGGTGACCGAGGGACCGCCGGAAAAGCTGACGCTCTCGATCACGTCCGGATAGAGCGTGCCCTGGGCGAGGAATTCCGCCCCGCCCGCCTCGGCGGCGTGCTTCTGGAACACGTCGATGAAGAGCCGCCCGATAGTCTTGCGCTTCTCTTCCGGATCGCTGACGCCCTCGAGCGCGCCGAGAAAGAGCTCCGATTCGTCGGCATGGATCAGCGGAATGTTGTAGTGGTCGCGGAACATCGACACGACCTCCTCGGCCTCGCCCTGCCTCAGGAGCCCGTGATCGACGAAGACGCAAGCGAGCCGCTCGCCGATCGCCTCATGGCTCAGCACCGCGGCGACCGAGCTGTCGACCCCGCCGGAAAGCCCGCAGATCACCCGCCCCTCGCCCACCTGCGCACGGATCTTCGCGATCGCCTCGTCGCGATAGGAGGCCATGGTCCAGTCGCCGGTGAACCCGGCGATGCGCACAAAGTTTTCCAGAAGCCTCGTCCCCTTCGGCGTGTGATGCACCTCGGGGTGGAACTGGACGGCGTAGAAATGGCGCGCGGGATCGGCGGTGATGGCGAAGGGTGCGTTGGGCGAAGTGCCGAACACCGAAAACCCCGGCGCCAGCGCGCTGACATGATCGCCATGGCTCATCCACACCTGCTCGCGGCCCTCCGTAAACCAGCCTTCCAGCAGGTCGAGATCGCCGCCCGCGGGTTCGACGAAGGCGCGGCCGAACTCGGCGGTGCCGGTGCCGCGCTCCACCCGTCCGCCCAGCATCTGCATCATCACCTGCTGGCCGTAGCAGATGCCAAGGACCGGCACGCCCAGCGTGAACAGCTCGCGCGGCGGGCGCGGCGCGTCCGGTTCGGTCACGCTGGCGGGGCCGCCCGACAGGATCACCGCGCGCGGGGCGAAATCGGCAAGGAAGCCGGCGGTGACCTTCTGGCAGGGGTGGATTTCGCAATAGACATGCAGCTCGCGCAGCCGCCGCGCGATCAGCTGGGTGACCTGGCTGCCGAAATCGATGATGAGAAGCCGCTGATGCTGGGTCATGGCGGCGGCATATGGGGCCGGGGCAGGGCGCGCAAGGGGCATCTGCCACCCTGGTCGGGAATGTGTTTATGAAAACTGCAAGGATCAGAAGTATTCCGGCACCTTCACGACGTACCTTGCTTCTTTTAAACAATCATGCATGTGCGTTAAATTAATTTTAAAATAATTCCCAAATCAATATTTATCAATCAACAGTGAAAATAAGAGCAACATATCCGGCGCCACAATTTCGTGGCGCCAAAGCACGTCGCTTTGGTATTGATGGTCAGATTTGGCAGCGGTCTCTTTCAATTAATATTTGCTGAAGCGTGAATTTCGCGGACAAACGCCCCCGACACCCGATTTCCAGCGCGAACCACGGCACCGACCTCCGAAACCGGCCTGTGCATCGCGATCCAGCGTTCCGCCCCTCACCCCATCGCATGCGACGGCCGCGCCCCGCGTGTGGCCGCGCGGCGCCGGTCCTCGCGATAGCTCCAGATGGCGATGGCAATCCAGCTCGACACATAGACGAACCAGATGACGATGATGAGCTGACCGGGCACCGGGCCGACATCGGCCCGGCGGAAGGCCTGTTCGAGATTCATCACCGGAAAGGGATGCACCGCGATCTTGCCCATGAAGGCCAGCGACTGGATGATGAGGATCCACAGATAGTTGCGCCGGATACGGCGGCCGATGGCGGTCATCATGCCGACATGGTAGCGCGGTTCCAGATAGTCCTGCGCCAGCACCTTCTGCCAGCCATCATCGAGATGCAGATCGCCATCGAGCAGCATCGGCGCGTAGAAATTGCGCTCCAGCCAGCGCGCGCGCGCCCGCCAGACGTTGAAGTAGCGGTAGCGGCGCGCCTCCAGCATCAGGAACAGCACGATCAGCACCCCGACCACCATCAGCGGCAGGGGCGAGGCTTCGGGGGCGGCGAATGAGACCGAGAGCGCCACGCCCAGCGTGACCACCGCCCAGTTGGTGGTGTGATCGAGTCGCGTGCGCCAGATGGTGCTGCGATAGACCTCGCCGCGGTAGAGATGCGCGACCGCACCGATCTCGGCGGCGTTCAGCGTCCTGTGATCCAGCCCCAGATCGGACATGCCCATCCTTTCCCGCTCCAGTGCCCTGCCATGTCTGTGGCAAATTCGGGCGCGGCGGTCAAATGCGGGCGGCTGCACCGGCACAAGCGGGTTGGTCCGGCGAAATGTCGCTTTCGCTTCGGAAAGGACGCAATAGGCGGGCGGGGGGCAGGCCGGATTCGCTATCAGGGGCGCGAGCGAAAAGGAGGGCTGGTCATGGCGCAGGCGGAAACCAGGCGACGGACGCGTGGCGGCGGCGGCGCGGCGCGGCGGGCCGAGCGCCTGGCGCCGCGGCTGGAATTCGCCCGCTTCATCGAGCGCCGCATCCCGAATTTCGACATCCTCGATGCCGAGGCGCTGGAAATCATCGAAGCCAATGCCGAGACGGTGCTGGAGGAGATCGGGGTGCGCTTCGTCGAATGCCCCGAGGCGTTGAAGCGCTGGCGCGAGGCCGGCGCCGATGTCGAGGAGGAGCGGGTGCGCATCCCGCGCGGGCTGGCGCGCAGCCTGTGCGCCACTGCACCGGCGCAGTTCACCCAGCTTGCGCGCAATCCCGAGCGCAACGTCACCATCGGCGGCCGCAGCCTGGTGCTGGCGCCGGTCTACGGCCCCCCGTTCGTGCGCGATCTGGAAGGCGGGCGGCGCTACGCGACGCTGGAGGATTTCCAGAACTTCGTGCGGCTGGGCCAGATGTCGAAATGGCTGCACCATTCCGGCGGTACGGTGTGCGAGCCCACCGACGTGCCGGTCAGCAAGCGCCATCTCGACATGGCTCTGGCGCATATGACGCTCTCCGACAAGCCCTTCATGGGCTCTGTCACCGCGCCGGAACGCGCCGCCGACAGCGTGGCGATGTGCGAGATCCTGTTCGGTGCCGAGGTGGTGGCGCAGAACCCGGTGATGACCTCGCTGATCAACATCAACTCGCCGCTCGCATTCGATGCCACCATGATGGGGGCGCTGGAGGTCTATGCCCGGGCCGGTCAGGCGGCGATCGTCTCGCCCTTCATCGTCGGGGGCGCGATGGCCCCGGTCTCGGTGGCCGGAACCCTGACCCAGGTGCTGGCCGAGGTTCTGGTCGGCGTGGCCTATTCGCAGCTGATCCGGCCCGGGGCGCCGGTGATCTTCGGCGCCTTCGTCACCTCGATCGACATGAATTCGGGCGCGCCCACCTTCGGCACGCCGGAGGCCTCGAAAATCCTCTATGGCGCCGGGCAGCTGGCGCGGCGGCTGGGGCTGCCCTTCCGCTCCGGCGGGGCGCTCTGCGGCTCCAAGCTGCCCGATGCGCAGGCCGCCTATGAAAGTGCCAACACGCTCAATGCCGCCCTGCTGGCGGGGGTGAACTTCATGCTGCATTCGGCGGGCTGGCTGGAAGGCGGGCTGGTCGCCTCTTTCGAGAAATTCGTGATGGATGCCGACCAGCTCGGGCCGCTGCATTCGCTGGCCGAGGGCGTCGATATCGGCGAAGAGGCTCAGGCGCTCGACGCGATCCGCGAGGTGGGGCCGGGCGGGCATTATCTCGGCTGCGCCCATACCCAGGCCCATTACGAGACCGCCTTCTGGCGCAGCCAGCTCTTCGACTACAAGCCCTTCGAGACCTGGGCCGAGGAAGGCAGCCGCGACACGGTGGCGCTGGCCAACCGGCGGATGCGGCGGATGCTGGCCGACTACCAGCCGCCGGCGCTCGATCCCGGCATTCGCGAGGCGCTCGAAGAATTCGTCGCGCGCAGGAAGGCCGAGCTGCCCGACAGCTTCGCCTGAGGTCCCGCTTTCGCCTCTGGCGACCGGGCGATTGTCAGGGGGGAGACTGCACGGGCTTGCGTTGGTGACAGAGTATATCCTGTCCACTCAGATAAACCCGCCTGGGAGCGAGCGGTCTCTTGGAAGGCGTACTACCCCCTTTGGGCGGGCGTCTACCCTTGCATTATTGCCTTGGGTGAATCGGATTGACCACTACATAATTTAATCTACAACCCACTCACTTCCAAATCTAGTAAAAGATCTCCTGTATCGCCCAACCGGAAGCTCGCCTAGTTGATGATTATCTGACGCTCTAACATATTTTGTTGTTCCGAATTTTTTTAGATAATCATAATATACAACTGACTCTGAAATATCAACCTCAAATAGCGCTTCAGCATGTTCACCGGATTGATTTATCCCAACAATGTTCTTTAAGAATGTTCTTGCAATAACAATGCTGCACAAATTCGAACAATTCAGCTC
>RFIR01000444.1 GCA_003695135.1 Alphaproteobacteria bacterium
CCCGCCCCCCGGCGGGCGCATTCGCGCCCACCCGGGCGGTCGCATGCCCTCGCGTCGGCTTGCGCTCCACGGGCCGGTGAGGCCGGATGAACCCGGTACGCTGAAACGGCGACACGCTTTCAGGAGGCCCGAGGCCCCATGCCCGACCCCGCACCATCGCCCCCGGCCGCCCCGCGCCTGCAGCGCACCACGGTACGGCCACGCACGGGGATCGTACATCTCGGCCCCGGCGCCTTTTTCCGCGCCTTCAATGCCGTCTACACCGAAGACGCGATGGACGCAGCAGGCGGCGACTGGGGCATCGTCGCGGTCAGCCTGCGCAGCGCCGGCATCCGCGACCGGCTGATGCCGCAGGGCTGCGCCTACACCGCCATCGCCCGCGCTCCGCAGGGGATGCAGGACCGCATAATCGGCGCCATTACCGAGGTGCTGGTCGCCCCGGAGGATCCGCAGGCGG
This sequence comes from Alphaproteobacteria bacterium, assembly GCA_003695135.1. Lineage (GTDB taxonomy): Bacteria > Pseudomonadota > Alphaproteobacteria > Rhodobacterales > Rhodobacteraceae > J013. The sequence goes on from RFIR01000444.1 coordinate 458, forward strand.
TTCTGGCGCGCATGGCCGACCCGGCCATCCGCATCGTCACGCTGACCGTCACCGAAAAGGGCTATTGCCACGATCCGGCGACCGGGCGGCTGCGGCGGGACGATCCCGGCATCGCCCATGACCGCGCCCGGCCGGACCGGCCCGTCACCGCGCCGGGCTTTCTGGTCGCGGCGCTGGCGCGGCGGCGCGCGGCAGGCCTCGCGCCCTTCACCGTGCTCAGCTGCGACAACCTGCCCGGCAATGGTGCGCTGACCCGGGCCATCACCCTCGACCTTGCCCGGGCGCGCGATCCCCGGCTTGCCGACTGGATCGCGGCCGAGGCGCGGTTTCCTTCCTGCATGGTCGACCGCATCACCCCGGCGACCACGCCTGCGGACATTGCCGCGCTCGCGGCCCGCGCGGGCTACACCGATCTGGCCTGCGTGACGCATGAGCCGTTCCGGCAATGGGTGATCGAGGAGGATTTCGTCGCCGGCGCCCGCCCGGCATGGGAGGCGGGCGGCGCGCAGTTCGTGCGCGATGTCGGGCCGCACGAGACCATGAAGCTGCGCTGCCTCAACGGCACCCATTCCGCACTGGCCTATCTGGGCTATCTGGCCGGTCACGAGACCATCGCCGAGACCGTGGCCGATCCGGCCTTCGCCCGCTACTGCCGGTATCTGTGGCGCATCGAGATCCTGCCCGGTCTGAAACAGCCCGAAGGCGAGGATCTGCCGGCCTATTGCGACGCGCTGCTGGAACGCTATCGCAACCCGGCCATCCGCCACCGCACCTGGCAGATCGCCATGGACGGCTCGCAGAAGCTGCCGCAGCGCATCCTCGGCACCATCGCCGACAACCTCGACGCCGGGCGCCCGATCCGCGGCCTCGCCCTCGCCGTGGCCGGCTGGATGCGCTATGCCGGCGGCATCGACGAGGCCGGGCGGCCGATCGACGTCCGCGATCCGCTGGCCGCGGAATTGCGCGCGGCCTCGGACGGCGCGGCCTCGGTCGAAGACAGGGTGGCCGCGTTCCTGAACATCCGCGCGGTGTTCGACCCGGCGCTGGCCGGGGCCGAGCCCTTCCGCGCGGCGCTGATCGCCGCCCTGCGCGGCCTGGTTGCTCGCGGTGCCCGCGCCATGGTGGAGGAGCTTGTCGCATGATCGAGAGCTGGCGCTGGTTCGGACCGCTCGACCGCATCGCCCTCACCGAGATCGCCCAGACCGGCGCGCGCGGCATCGTCACCGCGCTGCACGAGATCCCCTATGGCGAGGTCTGGCCGCGCGAGGCCATCGCCGCGCGCCGGGCGCAGATCGCCGCTGCGCCGGGCGGGCTGCACTGGGCGGTGGTCGAAAGCCTGCCGGTGCATGAGGACATCAAGCGCGGCGCCGGCGATCTGGCGCGGCTTTTCGCAAACTACCGCCAGTCGCTGGCCAATCTGGCCGCCGAGGGCGTGCGCATCGTCTGCTACAACTTCATGCCGGTGCTGGACTGGACCCGCACCCGGCTCGACGCGCCGCTGCCCGGCGGGGGTTCGGCGCTGCGCTTCTCTGCTGTCGAGATGGCGGCCTTCGAGCTCTTCATGCTCGAACGCGAAGGCGCGGCGGAGGACTACCCGCCGGCGCTGCGCGAGGCGGCGAAGGCGTGGATCGACACCGCCGGCGCGGAGGGCCGCACCCGGCTTCTCGATACGATCATGGCCGGGCTGCCCGGCGCCTTCGCCCGCTACGACGTGGCCGGGCTGCGCGAGGCCCTGCGGCCATGGCAGGGCTTCACCGCCGATGATCTGCGCGCCACGCTCGTCCGCTTTCTGGCCGAGATCGTGCCGGCGGCCGAGGATCTGGGCATCCGGCTCTGCATCCATCCCGACGACCCGCCGCGGCCGCTGATGGGACTGCCGCGCATCGTCTCGACCGCCGACGACATCGCCTTTCTGCTGGCCGCCGCCGACAGCCCGGCAAACGGGCTCACGCTGTGCTCCGGCTCGCTGGGCGCGCATCCGGACAATGACGTGGTTGCCATCGCCCGCCGCTTCGGCCCCCGCATCCACTTCGCCCACCTGCGCAATGTGAAGAAGGAGGCGGACGGGTCGTTTCAGGAGGCCGCGCATCTGGAAGGTGACACCGACATGGCCGCGCTGGTCTCGGTGCTGCTGGAGGAGGAGAAACGGCGAGCTGAGGCCGGCCGCGCCGACCGCGAGATCCCGTTTCGGCCCGATCACGGGCACGAGTTGCTGAGCGATATCGGCCGCGGCACCCATCCGGGCTATCCGCTGATCGGCCGGCTGCGCGGGCTGGCCGAGCTGCGCGGGGTCATCGCCGGCCTGCGCGCGGCCTGACACGCGCTGCCGACACGTCCAGACACGCCGCAACCTCCATCCGGCCACCGCCCGGGCCGGATGTGGCATATCCCACATACCGGGATTTTCCCGTTCCCTAGGCTTGGTCGCCTCAAACCCAGGGAGCACGACCATGACCGAATATACCGACACCCATGAAGACCATGACCCGACCGGCAGCTCGGGCGATGACAGCCATACCGAAAGCAGCCATGACGATCACGGGAGCGGCGAGACGACCGGCCTCACCCTGACCGGCACCCCGGGCGACGACACGCTGGAAGGGGGAAAGGGCGACGACAGCCTCACCGGCGGTGCCGGCAATGACAGCCTGGAGGGCGAAAAGGGCGACGACACGCTCGATGGCGGCGCCGGCAATGACAGCCTCGATGGCGGCAAGGGCGACGACACCCTCGATGGCGGCGCCGGCAATGACAG
>RFIR01000069.1 GCA_003695135.1 Alphaproteobacteria bacterium
CGGCCGACGAAGGTGACGCCGCTTTCGGCCTCCGCCCGCTCGACATACCGGCCCAGCATCGCCTTTTCCGCCACCAGCCGGATCGGGTAGTAGGGGATGTCGTCGGGGCCGCAGGCGCGGCTGTATTCGCGAAAGCAGATGGTGCGCTCCAGCGCTCCCGCCTCCCATGGCGAGAAGTGCTTGTGTTCGGCGATGCGCGTCCACGGCACCTCCTCGTCGCCGAAATTCATCACCGCGGTGCCGAGATAGTCGCCCTCGGCGCGGATCGGTTCGAAATCGAGCGTGCGGTAGCCGAGCCGGCCCAGCGCATGGCCGAAATAGCGATCGAGCGGGCCGGAATAGAAGACATGGGCGAATTGCTCGTCGAGATCCTCGAAGCGGCAGTTCAGCCGCAGCTCGATGCCGGGATGGTCGAGAATGTTCGCCACGATGGCGCTGTAGCCTTCGCGCGGCATCGCCTGATGCGGGTGGTTGAAATAGTTGTCGTCGTAGTTGAAGCGCAGCGGCAGGCGCTTGAGGATCGAGGCGGGCAGCTCGCGCGGCTCCATCCCCCACTGCTTCTTGGTATAGCCGTAGAAGAAGGCGCGATAGATCTCCTCGCCGACGAAGGCCAGCGCCTGTTCCTCGAAATTCTGCGGCTCGGTGATGTCGGTGCGTGCCTTCTCGGCGATGAAGGCGCGGGCCTCTTCGGGCCGCATCGCCATGCCGAAGAACTGGTTGATGGTGTGCAGGTTGATCGGCATCAGATAGACGCGGCCGCCGATGGTGGTCTTCACACGGTTCACATAGGGCACCATCTCGCCGAAGCGGTTGATATAGGCCCAGACCCGCTCGTCACCGGTATGGAAGATGTGCGGCCCGTAGCGATGGACCAGCACGCCGGTCTCGGCATCGCGCTCGGTATGGCAGTTGCCGGCCGCATGCGGCCGCTCGTCGATCACCAGGCAGGCAAACCCCGCCTCGGCCAGTTCGCGTGCAATCACCGCGCCGGAAAATCCGGCGCCTACCAGGCAGATGCGGCTCATCAGGGTCCCCAGTCAGTTTCGGCAGCCAAACTGCCAGAACCGGCGACCTCCAACAAGCCTGCGGTTCGGGGCCGGGTTGCCCCGCCAACGCGATCTCTCGCTGCCGGCTGTGCGCCGACACGCCGCGCATCAGTCGGCGGGCGCCATCAGTCGCCGGTGGCGTCGAATTCCGGTGGCCGGATCAGCTGCCGGTGGTGATCGGCGGCACGATCGGCGGCACGGTCTCGGCCGTCTGGTCCGGCTTCTTCGCCGGCATGAACGGGCAGGCCGCAGCGGCACCGGCAAAGCCGAGGATGCAGCCGGCGGTGACAATGGCGGAAAGAAGTTTCATCGCGCGAACTCCTCTGGGCAGAGCCCCGATCCTAGCACGAAGCGCATCGGGCCACTTCACATTCTGTTGAAGAACGCGATGTCTTCGGCTGTCAGCCGGTGGAAGACGTCGATATCCTCCACCGTCAGCACCCCCGACAGGATCACGGCGCAGATCGCCGCCCAGATCAGGGTGGCGACGATGGTGGTCAGCCGCATCTTGCGCCCCAGCCGCAGATCGGAGGGCGCCGAAGGCGGGGTGCCGGGGATGATCTCGCCTGCCTCGTGCTGGGTGGTCAGCCTGAGCGGCAGTATCACGAACAGGCTCATGAACCAGGCCACGGCATAAAGGACGATGATCGAGGTAATGGTCATGCTTCTTCGAGCTCCACCAGGGTTCCGTTGAAATCCTTCGGGTGCAGGAACAGCACCGGCTTGCCATGGGCGCCGATTCGCGGCTCGCCATCGCCCAGCACCCGCGCGCCGCCGGCCCGCAGCCGGTCGCGCGCGGCGCGGATATCGGCGACCTCATAGCAGATGTGGTGAATTCCGCCAGCAGGGTTTTTTTCCAGAAACCCGGCGATGGGCGAGGCCTCGCCCAGCGGATGCAGAAGCTCGATCTTCGTATTGGGCAGATCGACGAACACCACCCGCACCCCGTGTTCGGGCTCGTCCTGCGGCGGGTGGACCTGCGCGCCCAGAACGTCGCGGTACTGCGCCGCGGCCGCTTCCAGGTCCGGCACCGCGATGGCCACATGGTTGAGACGCCCGATCATGCGCCTTCACCTACGCCCGCCGCCGCCGCGGCGCAAGCCGCGCGGTTCAGTCCTCGTACCGGTCGTGTCGCCGCAGCCAGGCCATGGGCCAGGGCAGCCCGTCCTCGTCGCGACCCTTCGGTGTCAGATCGAGCAGGTGGTAGGCGGTGTTCATCATGTCGAGCCCGCGGGCATAGGTGGAGTACGTGTGATAGACTTCGGTGCCCCTGCGGGCGAAGACGCTGAAGCCCGGCGCCTCGGTGCTCGGAAAGCCCTTGGGGCGATAGTTGTAGACCGCCGTGCCCGCGGCGATTTCCTCGGGCGTGAAGCTGACGCCGAAATCCCGATTGAAGCCGGTGTTCAGCGACGAGACCCAGCGGAAGCGCCAGCCCATGCGTTCGCGATAGGCGAGCAGCTTCTCGAGCGGCGCGCGCGAGACCGCCACGAAAGCGGTGTCGCGATGGGCGAGATGGATGTCGAGCCCGTCATAGCCGTCTGCCCAGAACGAGCAGCTCGGGCAGCCTTCCTCCCAGTCCGGTCCGTACATGAAATGCGAGACGATCAGCTGCGAGCGGCCGTCGAAGAGATCGGCAAGGCTGGCCGGCCCCTCCGGCGTGTCGAAGCGGTAGGGCGTGTCGACCCTGACCCAGGGCAGCGCCCGCCGCCGGGCCGACAGGGCGTCGCGCTCGCGCGTGAACGCCTTTTCGGCCTCCAGCAGCTCCAGCCGCGCTTTCAGCCATTTCTCGCGCGTGACGACGTTCGGTGTCGTGGTGTCGGTCATGATATTCTCTCCCCGCTGTCGGGATCGCACCCGTGAATCGCGGCCCGGCCGTGGTGAGTACGCCCGCAGGCGCCGCTTGGCCGCCAGCAGCCTACAGGCCGGAGGATGGCCTGTCGCGTTCAATCACATCGGGAGGGTGCGGTTGGCAGGCCGCCCGCGATGCCGATCCGGCCGGATCCGGGCGTTCGGCACGGGCGCCGCGAAATGCGGCGCAGATGACGCTTGTTCAAACCGTCATCGTTGATTGACCAAGACCCATGCAAAGTCGCGCGTGTGTATAAACTTTTAAAGAGACCCCTGCGAAACTCCGGCGCGACCGGGTATCCCAGAAGAGACGCGTTTTCTGCCAACGTGTACTGCGCGCGTATAAAGTAATTAGAAAATAATTTCCCAATCAATATTTATCAAATAGGTGAAAATCATGGGTAATCGCCGCCGGCGCCGCATTTCGCGGCGCCCGAGCGCAACGCCCGGGTCTGGCCGGCAGGGTTTTGCAGAGGCCTCTAGAAAATAAATTTGCAATCAATATTTTGCAATCAACAGTGAAAACAAGAAAATCGCATGTAGCGCCGCATTTCGCGGCGCCCGGGCGAAGCGACAGGGTCTGGCCAGTGGAGTTTCGCAGGGGGCTCTCCCGATTAACTCACGCGCGCGATCCCGGTTTTCCGGGCGGCCGGACCGATCCCGCGGCGCAGCGCCTCCCCCGGCCGACCGGAAACGGGACCGAAGCCGCCGCGCCGGGCCACCGGCGGCGGCGAAGGGGATTGCGGCCCGTGAACAAAATGCTAGGCTCCGGCCAAAGCCATGCCAGATCAGGACAGACGGGGAGAATGGAATGCCTTCAGTCAGCATGACGGTTAACGGACGCCAGGTCAGCGGCGAGGTCGAGGGACGGACGCTGCTGGTGGAGTTTCTGCGCGGGCCGCTCGGCCTGACGGGTACCCATGTCGGCTGCGATACCAGCCAGTGCGGCGCCTGCGTGGTGCATGTGAACGGCCAGGACGTGAAATCCTGCACGATGCTGGCGCTGGAGGCCGATGGCGCCGAGGTGCGCACCATCGAGGGCATGGCCAATCCCGACGGCTCGCTCGGCGTGGTCCAGCAGGCATTCCAGGACAATCACGGCCTGCAATGCGGCTACTGCACCCCGGGCATGGTGATGACGGCCGCGGCATTGCTGGAGAAGAACCCGGACCCCTCAGAGGCCGAGATCCGCGCCTATCTGGAAGGCAATCTCTGCCGCTGCACCGGCTATCACAACATCGTCAAATCGATTCAGGCCGCGGCGGCCGCGTTGCGCTGAACGGGCGGGAATCGACAGGGAGGACATCATGGCGAAGGATTCCGGGATCGGCGCGGCTTCGAAGCGGCGCGAGGATGTCCGCTTTCTGAGCGGCTCCGGCAAGTATACCGACGACATCAACCTCGCCGGGCAGGCTTATGCCTGCTTCCTGCGCTCATCGGTGGCCCATGGCCGCATCAACGCGATCGACACCGCCGCCGCGACTGCCATGCCGGGCGTGGTGGCGATCCTGACGGCGAAGGATTTCGAGGGCGCGGGCGGGCTGCCCTGCGGCTGGTGCGTCACCGGCAAGGACGGCCCGATGAAGGAGCCCAAGCACCCGATCCTGGCCGAGGGCAAGGTGCGCCATGTCGGCGACCCGATCGCGATGGTCATTGCCGACACGAAGGAACAGGCGCAGGCGGCGGCGGATGCGATCTCGGTCGATATCGAGGAGCTGCCGGCGGTGATCGACATGAAGGCCGCGATCGCCGGCGGGCCGCTGGTGCATGAGGATATCGGCACCAATCTCTGCTATGACTGGAATTTCGGCTCGGACAAGGCCGAAACCGATGCCGCCTTCGAGACCGCCCATCACGTGACGCGGCTGGAACTGACCAACAACCGTCTGGTTCCCAACGCGATGGAACCGCGGGTGGCGATCGGCGCCTATGACCGGTCCACGGGCGAGCACACGCTCTATACCACCAGCCAGAACCCGCATGTGATCCGGCTCCTGATGGGCGCCTTCGTGCTGCAGATCCCCGAGCACAAGCTGCGGGTGGTGGCGCCGGATGTCGGCGGCGGCTTCGGCTCCAAGATCTTCCACTATGCCGAGGAGGCAGCCTGCACGCTGGCCGCAAAGCTGGTCAACCGGCCGGTGAAATGGACCGCGGAGCGTTCGGAAAGCTTCGTGACCGACGCCCATGGGCGCGACCATGTCAGCACCATCGAGCTGGCGCTGGATGCCGAGGGCCATTTCCTGGCGCTGCGCACCGACACGCTGGCCAACATGGGGGCGTATCTGTCGACCTTCGCGCCATCGGTGCCGACCTATCTGCATGGCACGCTGATGGCGGGCAACTACGCCACGCCCCTGATCAATGTGAATGTGCGCGCGGTCTTCACCAACACCGTGCCGGTCGATGCCTATCGCGGTGCCGGCCGGCCCGAGGCGACCTTCCAGCTCGAACGCGTCATCGACATGGCCGCGCGCGAGATGGGTATCGACCCGGTCGAGATCCGGCGGCGCAACTTCATCAAGCCCGACCAGTTCCCCTATCAGACGCCGGTGGCGCTGGCCTATGACACCGGCAACTACCACGCCACCATGGACAAGCTGGTCGAGATTGCCGACATCGCCGGCTTTGCCGCGCGCAAGGCCGAAAGTGCCGCCCGCGGCAAGCTGCGCGGCCTCGGCATCGCCTGCTATATCGAGGCCTGCGGCATCGCACCCTCGGCGGTGGCAGGCGCGCTGGGCGCGCGGGCGGGGCTCTACGAGTCGGCCACGGTGCGGGTGAACGCGACCGGCTCGGTGACGGTGCTGACCGGCAGCCACAGCCACGGTCAGGGCCACGAGACCACCTTCCCTCAGGTGGTGGCCGAGATGCTGGGCATCGACGAGGGCCAGGTCGAGGTGGTCCATGGCGATACCGGCCGCATCCCCTTCGGCATGGGCACCTATGGCTCGCGTTCCATCGCGGTGGGCGGGGCGGCGCTGGTGCGCGCGACCGAGAAGATCATCAACAAGGCCCGCAAGATCGCCGCGCATCTGATGGAGGCGGCCGAGGGCGATGTCGAGTTCGCCAATGGCACCTTCAGCGTGAAGGGCACCGACAAGTCGGTGGGCTGGGGCGATGTCTGCCTCACCGCTTACGTCCCGCACAACTTCCCGCACGAGACGCTGGAACCGGGGCTGGAGGAGACCGCCTTCTACGATCCGGCCAACTTCACCTTCCCCGCCGGCGCCTATGCCGCCGAGGTCGAGGTCGATCCCGACACCGGGCAGGTCACGCTGTGTTCCTTTGCCGCGGCGGATGATTTCGGCAACATCATCAACCCGATGATCGTCGACGGGCAGGTGCATGGCGGCATCGGCCAGGGCGTGGGTCAGGCGCTTCTTGAACACGCGGTCTATGACGCGAACGGCCAGCTGCTCTCCGGCTCCTACATGGATTACGCCATGCCGCGCGCCGATGACGTGCCGTTCTATGCCGTCGATCATTCCTGCCAGACCCCCTGCACCCACAACCCGCTGGGGGTGAAGGGCTGCGGCGAGGCCGGCGCCATCGGCACGCCGCCGACCATCGTCAATGCGGTGATCGACGCGCTGGCCGATCGCGGGGTGAAGCATATCGACATGCCGCTGACGCCGGCCCGGGTCTGGGCGGCGATGCAGGGCTGAGAGCGAATCGGCGGCCGTGCCGGCACCGGCGCGGCCCGCGGGACGAGTTTCAGGGAGAGACGCGATGTATGACTTCGAATTCGTGAAGGTGGGCAGCCTGGCCGAGGCGGTGGCCGCGCTCAAGGCCGAGGGAGCGCAGGCGCTGGGCGGCGGCCAGACGCTGATCCCCACCCTCAAGCAGCGGCTGGCGCAGCCGGCAAAGCTGGTCAGCCTGACCGGCATTGCCGAGCTGGTCGGCGTTTCCGCCTCCGATGGCGTGCTCAGCGTGGGCGGCGCGACCACCCATGCCCAGGTGGCGCGCGAGGCGACCGCCTATCCGGCGCTGGCCGAGCTGGCCAGCCATATCGGCGATCCGGCGGTGCGCAACCGCGGCACCATCGGCGGCAGCCTGGCCAATGATGATCCGGCCGCCGACTACCCGGCCGGCGTTCTCGGCTCGGGGGCCACGGTGGTGACGAACGCGCGCGAGATCGCGGCCGATGATTTCTTCCGCGGGCTGTTCGAGACCGCGCTGGAGGAAGGCGAGATCATCACCGCGGTGCGCTTCCCGATCCCGCAGAAGGCGAGCTACCAGCGCTTCGCCCAGCCCGCCTCGCGCTTTGCGCTGACCGGCGTGTTCGTGGCGCAGTACGCGGACGGCGTGCGGGTCGCCGTCACCGGCGCGTCTGAGAACGGCGTCTTCCGCTGGTCCGACGCCGAGGCGGCGCTGTCGTCGAGTTTCGCGCCCGAGGCTGTGGACGGGCTGTCGGTCAGCCCCGACGGGCTGATCGGCGATCTGCACGGCACGCCGGAATACCGCGCCCATCTGGTCAAGGTGCTGACCAGACGCGCGGTGGCAGCAGCCGGCTGACCGGCCCCGACATCCCCGACAGCGCCGCGGTCTCCCGGCCGCGGCGTTGTCGCATTGGGGGCAGGAGCATAGTACCAGTGCTCAACGAGAAGAACCCACCTCGCCCGGGCGTCAGCCCGGGCAGCGCCCGCCCGCCCTGTCTGGACGGATCGAGCTATAGTGGGTCCGGCGGTGAGCCCCAGGCGGGCGCTTCCGCGTTCGACGCGCTTGCGCGGCGCCACTGGCGCCACGGTCGCGTCTCACCCTCGGGCGTGCGCTGCCCTCCAACGCATGGTGGGCAACGATGGGTCCGGGAAACGTGCCCAGGAGATCAGGCATGAGTCGAACTCATTGTGCCTTGGTATCACGATGATCGCGGCGATCTGGGCCAGCTTCCGGCGTCTGCCGCTCTGGGTGCAGATCTGGGTGGCGCTGATCCTGGTGCCGGTGAACATGGTCAGCCTCGCCTTTGCCGGCGCGCCGGGTGGCGCGCTGGTGGCCGCGCTGGCGGTGGGCGGGATGGTCCCCAACCTCGCCATACTGGCCCGGGAGCGGGGGTTTTCGCGGGCGATGGCCTTTCCGCATGTCGTGATCTGGACGCCGCTGATCGCTGTGATCGTCTGGCGGCTTGCCGCCGGTGCCGAGGGGACCTTCGCGGCCTATCTGTGGCTGCTGCTGGCCGTCGATCTGGTCTCGCTCGGTTTCGACTACACCGATGCCTGGCGCTGGTGGCGCGGCGAGCGGGAGGTGGCGTGAGACAAGCGCCTGGAGCATGTCGCGCCCAATCGGGTTCTCCCGCCCGTGGCGCATGAGACAGCCTGTGTCAAGCCATGGCTTTAGCGGCGTTGTGGATGGCGGGATCATATGGTTTTCCGTCCTGCCAGGCGCGCCAGAGGATTCGGA
>RFIR01000445.1 GCA_003695135.1 Alphaproteobacteria bacterium
CCGGCCCCCGCGGCCCCGCCGCTCCACCCGTCACCGGGATCCGATGACATGACCCGCATCTTTGAAACCCCGCTTTATCCCTATGCAAGGCATCCCGATCAGGACGCCACCATGCCGGTGCGCCACAAGGTGATCGTGGTGGGCGCCGGGCCGGTGGGGCTTGCGGCCGCCATCGACCTTGCCCTGCAGGGGGTCGAGGTGGTGGTGCTCGACGACAACGACAGGGTCAGCTTCGGCAGCCGCGCCATCTGCTTTGCCAAGCGGCCGCTGGAGATCCTCGACCGGCTCGGCTGCGCCCAGCCCATGGTCGACAAGGGCGTGGTGTGGAATCTGGGCAAGGTCTATTTCGGCGACCGCAAGGTCTATGAATTCAACCTGCTGCCCGAGACCGGCCACCGCCGCCCGGCCTTCATCAACCTGCAGCAATACCATTTCGAGAAGTTCCTCGTCGACCGGGTGCGCGAGATCGAGGCCGCGGGCGCGCCGATCGAGCTGCGCGGGCGCAACCGGGTCGAGGCGGTGGGCGTCCATCCCGACCATGTGCATCTGGAGATCACCACGCCGGAGGGGCCCTACGAGCTGACCTGCGACTGGCTGATCGCCTGCGACGGGGCCGGCTCGCCCATCCGCGGCATGCTGGGCCTCGATTTCGTCGGCCGCGTCTTCGAGGACAATTTCCTGATCGCCGATGTGATCATGCAGGCCGATTTCCCGGTCGAGCGCCGCTTCTGGTTCGACCCGCCCTTCAATCGCGGGCAGTCCGCGCTGTTGCACAAGCAGCCCGACAATGTCTGGCGCGTCGATTTCCAGATCGGCTGGGACATCGACCGCGAGAAGGAGCTGAAGCCCGAGAACATCGACCGCCGTCTGCGCGCGATGCTGGGCGAGGATCTGCAGTACGAGCTGGAATGGTCCTCGATCTACACCTTCCAATGCCGGCGCATGGAGAAGTTCCGCCATGGCCGGGTGATCTTTGCCGGTGATTCGGCCCATCAGGTCTCGCCCTTCGGCGCGCGCGGCGCCAATTCCGGGCTGCAGGACATCGACAATCTTTGCTGGAAGCTGAAGCTGGTGATCGAGGGCAGGGCGCCGGAGCGGCTGCTCGACAGCTATGATGCCGAGCGGGTGCAGGCGGCCGACGAGAACATCCTCAACTCCACCCGCTCCACCGAGTTCATCACCCCGAAATCGCGGATGAGCCGGGTGTTCCGCGATGCGGTGCTCGATCTCTCCGAGCACCACGCCTTCGCGCGGCCGCTGGTCAATTCCGGCCGGCTGTCGGTGCCGGCCATCCATGACGGCTCGCCGCTCAACGGCCCCGATGCGCTGGCAGGCGGCCCGGCCCGGTCGCGCCCCGGTGCGCCGGCACCCGATGCGCCGCTGGGCGAGGGCTATCTGCTCGACCGGCTCGGCGGGGAGTTCGTCATTCTTGCCATCGGCACCGAGGCGCCGGAGCGCATCGGGGAAGACGGGGTCGCGACGCGGCGGGTCGCGGTGTCGGCGGCGAAAGCCGACGGTGCGCTGGCCGAGCGCTATCTGGGCGCGGCGGGCGCGGCGGTCTATCTGATCCGGCCCGACCAGCATGTCGTCGCGCGCTGGCCTTCATTCGACGAGTCGGCGCTGCGCGCGGCGCTGCGCCGGGCCTGCGGAAAGGATTGAGCCATGGCAACGCTGAACACCGCGCCCAACATCGCCGATCCGGACGATTTCTATGCCGAGCTGCTGGCCGCGCATGACGGGCTGTCCTTCGAGGAAAGCGCGGCGCTGAATGCCCGCCTCATCCTGCTTCTGGCCAATCATGTCGGCGACCGGGCGGTGCTGCGCGAGGCGCTGCGCCTGGCCGCCGCCCGCCCGCCCGGGGCCTGACCCGTCACCCGTCCCGCCCGACCGGGCCCGACAACGGCCACCGGCCGGACGCGGCGCGACCGCCTGCCCATATCCGGTGCGCGACCGATCGCCGGGTTGCGGATGGCCGGGCCGATCGCCTAGAGAGCGAGCGCGACATGCATCGATCGGGGGGAGCCGATGACCGATCTCGACCAGCCGACCATGACCGACTACTCCGACAGCAGCGCGACCTTCGGCGACCGGATCACCGCTGCGCGCGAAGCGCTCGGGCTCAGCGTCGCCCAGCTCTCGCGCCAGCTCGGGGTCAAGCCGGAAACCATCAACAACTGGGAATCGGACCGCTCCGAGCCGCGCGCGAACAAGCTGCAGATGCTGGCCGGGGTGCTGAACGTGTCCATGGCCTGGCTGATGACGGGCGAGGGCGAAGGCATCCATCTCGCCGGTCAGCCCGTGGAAGGCGTGCCCGAGGAGGTGCTGAGCGAACTGCGCCGGATCCATGCCGAGCAGATCCGTCTCGCCGACCGGCTGGCGCGTGTCGTGCGCAAGATCTCGGTCTGAGGCGGATCGGCCCGGATGGCCATCGGGGTCGACTTCGGCGGCACCAAGATCGAGGCGGTCTATCTCGACGAGGCCGGGCAGGAGCGTGTGCGCATCCGCGTGCCCACCCCGCGGCACGACTATGAAGGCTCGGTGCGCGCCGTCGCCGCGCTGATCGCGCGGGTGGAGTCCGAAGCCGGGGCACCCGAGGCGCCGGTGGGCATCGGCATACCGGGTTCGGTGGCGCCCGATACCGGGCTGGTGCGCAACGGCAACACGGTCTGGACCATCGGCCGCCCATTCGACCGGGACATCGCCACCGCAATCGGCCGGCCGGTGCGGATGGAAAACGACGCCAACTGCTTTGCACTGTCCGAGGCGACGGACGGGGCCGGCGCCGGCGCCGGGTCGGTGTTCGGGGTGATTCTCGGCACCGGCGTCGGCGGCGGGCTGGTGATCGGCGGGCGGCTGGTCGGCGGCGCCCGCGGCGTGGCCGGCGAGTGGGGGCACATCCCGCTGGTGGCCACGGAACCGGACGAGCTCGGCGGGCCGGTCTGCTTCTGCGGCCGGCAGGGCTGCCTGGAGGTCTGGCTGAGCGGGCCGGGGCTGGAGGCCGATTTCGCCCGGTCGGTCGGCGTGGGCGAAGGGCCGGGCGCGGCCGAGATCGCCGCGCTCGCCGCCGAGGGCGACCCGGAGGCACAGGCCGCGCTCGACCGGCACGCAAGGCGGCTCGCGCGCATGCTGGGGGTGGTGATCAACATCGTCGATCCGGAGGTGATCGTGATGGGCGGCGGGTTGTCGAACATGGCCCATCTGTATCGTGATCTGCCCGATCTGGTTCGCCCGCATGTGCTGGCCGAAGGCGCCGAGGTGACCATCCGTCCCGCGCGCCACGGCGACAGCTCCGGCGTGCGCGGTGCGGCGCGGCTGTGGGAGGCGTCGTGAACGAGAGCCGCGAAAACCGGCTGCGGCGGCTGCGGCTTCGCAGCTGGCGGCGGGGCATGCGCGAGACCGACCTCATCCTCGGCCCCTTCGCCGACCGGCATCTGGCGGCGCTGGACCAAGCCGGGCTCGACGCCTTCGAGGCGCTGCTCGACCGGCCGGACCCGGATATCTTCGCCTGGATCGCCGGCAGGACCGAACCGGTGCCCGAGCTTGCCGCCATCGTCGGCCGCATCCGCGAAGCGATCGAAACCGGCGAATAATCGGCGAAGTTTTGTGCCACCTTTAACCGAAAATTGGGTCTTGCCCCGCAGGCTGGCCGGCGACGGAGCAAGTGTGCGGAGAGGCGCAGTATGAGTATCCAGACACCCATTGTCGGCGAAAAGGTCGTCCCGGAGGCCGATTTCCTGGCCAGCTATCTGGAACAGCTGGCGCTGATCGAGCGGTTGCACCGGCTGCTGCTCGACGTGATCAAGGACGAGTTCGAGCGGCTGGGGCTGCTCGACATCAACGCCGTGCAGGCGCTGTTGCTGTTCAATGTCGGCGAGAACGAGGTGACGGCGGGCGAGCTGAAAACGCGCGGCTACTATCAGGGCTCCAACGTCTCCTACAACCTCAAGAAGCTGGTCGAGGCAGGCTACATGCACCACCAGCGCTGCGAGATCGACCGCCGCGCGGTGCGGGTGCGGCTGACCCAGCGCGGGCGCGAGATCCGCTCGGTGGTGGCCGATCTCTTCCGCCGGCATGCCGAGACCATGCTCTCGCGCGGCATTTTCGAAGGCGCGACGCTGGAGGAGGTGAATGCCGATCTGCGCCGGTTGGAACGGTTCTGGACCGAACAGATCCGCTACATCTACTGAGAACGGCACCGCATCTGTCGCTGCCGCCGCCCGCAACCGACCGTCCACGGACCACCCGGTGCCAGACGCACGGGCCGCTTTCCCGTGCCGGCGCCGGGTGGCGCGCCTGCCGCACCCCCCGCGCGCGATCACGCCGCAGCCGCCGCATTCGCCAAATTTCCACGATTGCGCATCGAGTTGGACCGGGTTATGAATGTTCCAACAAACCTTGCAATGCAGTTTGGGGTGGCGGCAAGACGGACCGAGGCCGGTCAACGGCCGGTCCGGAGGCGGAACGAACCGGGCCGGGAGCTGTCCGGACGAGGGCGACAGGCTGGTGATGCAGGAGCATGCCGTAAACACGCTTCGCGGGTTTGACTCCTACGAGATCAAGCTGGGCGATGAACTGCGCGGAGAGCGGGCGTCTCTGGGCAAGTCGCTGCTCGACGTTCAGCGCGAGCTCAAGATCAAGGCCGCCTATATCGACGCCATCGAGAACTGCGACGTCTCGGTCTTTCCCAATCGCGGCTATATCGCCGGCTATGTCCGGGCCTATGCGCGCTATCTGCGGCTCGATGCTGCGGACATCTATGCGCGGTTCTGCGCCGAATCGGGGTTCGAGGGCGTCAATGCCGAGCTGACCCGCAGCTCGGATCGCCAGCGGAAGACGACGGCGGCATCGGGGGCCTCGTCGCTGCCCGACGAGATCCTGCGCAAGTCCCGTTTCCAGGCGCCGGCCTCCTTCGGCATTTCTCTCGATTCGCTCTCGGGGCTGGGATCGGTGGCGGTGCTGGTCGCGCTGGTGGTCGGGCTGGGCTACGGCGCGCTCTATCTGCTCAACGACATCCAGCGCATCGGCTTCGAGCCGGTGCCGCAGACCCCGGTGGTCAGCGCACCGCCGGTACTGCCGGCCACGCCGGCCAGCCAGAGCGCCGATCTCGCCGCGCTCACACCCGCCCCCGACCGCGACCTTGCGCTTGTCGACATGTACGCCCCGCGGCTGAAGGCGCCGTCGATCGAGCCGCGCGACGGTCCCATCGCCTCGATCGATCCTGACAAGTATGGCGTGTTCGCCCCCGCCGTTGCTCCGGCGACATCGGACCCGCAGACACGGGTGCCGGGACCGACGGCGATCGCGCGCAGGACCGTTCCCGCCGGCGAGTCGGTCGAAACCGCGCCTGCAGTCCCGACCGTGCCGCCGGTGGTTTCGGTGGTGGCCGGGTCCGACGCCTGGATCCGGGTCTATCAGCCCGACGGCACCGTGATCTTCGAACGCATCCTGGGACCCGGTGAATCCTATCAGGTGCCCGGTACCGTCGAGCAGCCGCTCCTGCGGGCGGGCAATGCCGGCGCGATCTATCTGAGGGTCGGCAGCAGGGTGTTCGGCCCGATCGGCGAGGGGTCGAGCATCGCGCGCGCCATCCCGCTCGATGCCAACAACATCGCCGCATCCTGGCCACAAGCCGCCAATCTGCCGAGGGCCCTGCAGGATGTGTTGCAGAGCGCGGGCCTGCCGGTCTCTGAACGCTGATCGGCGTAGCCGAGCGCACCGGCGCGGCACCGGCGCGGGGTGACTTGTCCCGGGCCAGCGCCTATCTTCCGGGGCAGACATCAGCAGCGGAACCTTTCCCGATGGAGCACACCCTCAGACCCTGGCGCGAGATCCGGCGCCGAGCGAGCCGGCAGATCCGGGTGGGACCGGTTGCGGTGGGCGGCGATGCGCCGATCGCGGTCCAGACCATGACCAATACCGACACAAGCGATGTGGCCGCCACCATCGCCCAGATCCGCGCCTGCGCCGCGGCCGGGGCCGACATCGTGCGCGTCTCGGTCCCGGACGCCGAATCCGCGGTCGCGCTCAAGGACATCGTCGCGGCCGCGCCGGTGCCGATCGTGGCCGACATTCATTTCCACTACCGCCGCGCCATCGAGGCGGCCGAGGCCGGCGCCGCCTGCCTGCGGATCAACCCGGGCAATATCGGCAGTGCCGAGCGGGTGCGCGAGGTGATCCGCGCCGCGCGCGACCATGGCTGCTCGATCCGCATCGGCGTCAATGCCGGCAGCCTGGAACGGCATCTGCTGGACAAGTACGGCGAACCCTGTCCCGAGGCGATGGTCGAAAGCGCTCTGGCGCATATGCGGCTGTTGCAGGACAACGACTTTCACGAGTTCAAGATCAGCGTGAAGGCCTCCGACGTGTTCCTGGCCGCCGCCGCCTATCAGCAGATCGCCGAGGCGACCGACGCGCCGATCCATCTCGGCATCACCGAGGCGGGCGGGGCGCTGTCGGGCACGGTGAAATCGGCGATCGGGTTGGGCAACCTCTTGTGGATGGGCATCGGCGACACCATCCGTGTCAGCCTCTCGGCCGATCCGGTCGAGGAGGTGCGGGTCGGCTTCGAGATCCTCAAGTCGCTCGGCCTGCGCCATCGCGGCGTCACCATCATCTCTTGCCCCTCCTGCGCCCGTCAGGGCTTCGACGTGATCGAGACGGTGGCGATCCTCGAGGAGCGGCTGGCGCATGTCCATGCCCCGATCACGCTCTCGATCATCGGCTGCGTGGTCAACGGGCCGGGCGAGGCGCTGATGACCGATTTCGGCTTCACCGGCGGCGGGGCAGGGTCGGGCATGGTCTATGTGGCGGGCAGGCAGGATCACAAGATGAAGAACGGGCAGATGATCGACCATATCGTGGAGCTGGTCGAGGAACGCGCGGCGCGCATGGCGGCCGAGACCCCGCGGCCCGACGGCGTGGCGGCCGAATAGATGCGGCTCTTCATCATACTGGTGCTGGTGGGCCTGGCGTTCCTGGCCGGCATCACCGTGTTCATGATCCGCACGGTCAAGCACACGCCGATCGAGAAGTGGCATGTCGACCCGATGACGGCCGAAAGCCCGACCACGCCGAATTACTACCGGGTGGGACCGCGCGATCTGCAGCCGGCCCCGGTCGACGAAACGGCGCCGGTCTATGCGGTCGGTGCCCAGGAGCTGGCGCGCGCGCTCGACGAATTCGCCCTGCGCCAGCGCGATACCCGCCGCATCGCCGGCGAGCCCTCCGATCTGTGGATGACCTATGTCCAGCGCACCGAGGTGCTGAAGTTTCCCGACTACATCTCGGTCAGGATCATCCCGCTGGAGGACGGGCGGTCGACCCTGTCGATCTTCTCGCGCGCCCGCTTCGGCTATGGCGACATGGGGGTAAACCGCAAGCGGGTGGAGGACTGGCTGGCGGCGCTGCGCCCGCTGGAGGCGCCGGCCGCCGAACCTGCGGCAGAGCCAGCGCCGGCGCCGGCCGACGCGGCCCCTGCCGAACCGCCTGACGAACCGGCCTCCGAACCGGTCTCCCAACCGGCGGCGACGCCACCCGCCGAACCGGCGAGCGAGCCGGCCCGCGAACCCGCTCCCGGCACGTCGGAATGATCCGGTCGGGGCTTGACGCCCTGCCGGGGGCCTCCCAAATCTGCGCCGCATGATTCCCGAGGCCCGACTTGACCAGATCGTCCAGCGCTTCGCCTATCTCGAGGCGCGGCTCGGTGAAGGCGTGGATCCCGGGGAGCTGGCCGCGCTGTCGCGAGACTATGCCGAGCTGAAGCCGGTGGTGGAGACGATCGCGGCCTGGCGCAGTCTCATCGCCGATCTCGAGGCGGCGCAGGGCATGCTGGAAGATGCCGAGATGGCGCCGCTTGCGCGCGAGGAGATCGAGAGGCTGGAGGCGCGCCGGCCCGAGCTGGAACAGCAGCTGCGGCTCGCGCTCCTGCCGCGCGACATTGCCGATACCCGGCCGGCGATCCTGGAAATCCGCCCCGGAACCGGCGGCGAGGAGGCGGCGCTGTTCGCCGCCGATCTCTTCCGCATGTATCAGCGCTATGCCGAATCGCGCGGCTGGAAGCTGGAGGTGCTGGAGGAGAGCCTCACTGAGCTTGGCGGCATCAGGGAGCTGGTGGCGGCCATACGCGGCGAAGGCGTGTTTGCGCGGCTCAAGTTCGAATCCGGCGTCCACCGCGTGCAGCGGGTGCCCGAGACCGAATCGGGCGGGCGCATCCACACCTCGGCGGCGACGGTGGCGGTGCTGCCCGAAGTGGCGGAGACCGATGTCGAGATCGACCCCGCCGATATCCGCATCGACACCATGCGCGCCAGCGGCGCCGGCGGCCAGCATGTCAACACCACCGATTCGGCGGTGCGCATCACCCATATTCCTACCGGTATCGTGGTGACGAGCTCGGAGAAGTCCCAGCACCAGAACCGGGCACGGGCGATGCAGGTGCTGCGCGCGCGGCTCTATGACCTGAAGCGGCAGGAAGAGATGGCCGCGCGGGCCGCCGAACGCAAGGGGCAGGTGGGATCCGGCGACCGCTCCGAGCGCATCCGCACCTACAACTTTCCGCAAGGCCGGGTGACCGATCACCGCATCAACCTGACGCTCTATCGCCTCGATCAGGTACTCGGCGGCGATCTCGACGAGATCATCGACGCGCTGATCGCCGCCGATCAGGCCGCGCGTCTGGCCGAGCTCGACGCATGAAGCGCAGTGCCATGCTGGCCCAGGCGGTGCGTCGGCTGCAGGCGGCCGGCGTCGAGGGCGCCGCGCGCGATGCCAGGCTGCTGCTGCGCCATGCCGCGGGCCTGGGCGCGGCGGAGCTGACCGCGCGGCTGGCCGAGGAAGCGGACGGGGCGGAGTGCCGGCGCTTTGCCGATGCAATCGCCGCGCGCTGCCGCCGCCAGCCGGTCTCGCAGATCCTCGGCCGGCGGGCCTTCTTCGGCCGCGAGTTCCGGGTCACGCCGGACGTGCTCGACCCCAGGCCGGAAAGCGAGACGCTGATCGAAACGGCGCTGGCGCGGGGACCGGCCGCCCGCATCCTCGATCTCGGTACCGGATCGGGCGCGCTCATGCTGACGCTGCTGGCCGAATGGCCCGAGGCGCGCGGTCTCGGCATCGATGCCAGCCCCGCCGCGCTGGCGGTGGCGCGCGAGAATGCCCGGGCGCTGGGGCTGGAGGCGCGGGCCGAGCTGCGGCAGGGCGACTGGCTCGATGGCGTGAAGGGGCGCTTCGATCTGGTGATCTGCAACCCCCCCTACATTGCCGAGGCCGAGCTGGAAGGGCTGGCGCCCGAGCTGCGGGACTGGGAACCGCGCATCGCGCTCAGCCCCGGCGGGGACGGCCTTGACGTGTATCGCCTCTTGTCAAACACGCTTTGGTTGCATATTTCCGCCGATGGTGCCGCCCTGTTCGAGATCGGGTATGGACAGGCATCGGAAGTGCGTAAAATTTTCACGAACTCAAGGCTTTTTGTCAGTAACTTAATACCTGACATGAATGGTGTTCCGCGTTGTGTCATAGTGCAGCGAAGACACAGTATCGGCAAGAATCCGCCGAAAGGCCTGGAATCGGCAAAATTGGGGTTGAGTTCGCCGCAGCACCGCGTGTAAGTCAGAAACGTCCATGGGGACGGTGCCCGGGGTGGCCGTGGCGACTGGCTTGTCGTCAACAACCCCAGCGAAAATCGCAAAGACTGAGGACGGTATGCAGCTGGCGGGCATTGCCTGAGTTCTGCACCGTCGGTTTCGCGATGAACGCGCGGAACGGGAGTTCGAATCCGGGGAGTACGAACAGTGCTGGAATTGGCATGAGATCGACCAACAAGAGCCGTTCGCGCGGCAAGAACGGGCGCAAGAGCCTTGGCAACATCGTCAATCGGGTGTTCGAGAGTGCGGGACCCGAAGGCAAGGTGCGCGGCACGCCGCAGCAGATCATCGAAAAATACCTGACGCTGTCGCGCGATGCGCAGACGGCCGGTGACCGGGTTGCTGCGGAAAACTTTCAGCAGCACGCCGAGCACTACATCCGGCTTCTCGCCGAAGCCCAGCGTGAGACCGCTGCGCGCCAGGAG
>RFIR01000446.1 GCA_003695135.1 Alphaproteobacteria bacterium
GATGTCGGACGGGGCGCCCGGCGCGGTCGGGCTCGCCACGAAGCTGGAAGCACAGCTTCCCGCCGCCGGCGTGCGCGAGACACAGGAGGTGATCCTGAGCGGGTTCCCGCGCGATCCCGGGCTGAAGAAGGCGCAGGAGGCCATCCTCGCCAATCCGGATATCGGCGCCATGCGCAAGCTGGCCATCGACACCCGGCTCGGCCGCGGCGTGCCGCGCAACTACCAGCTTGCCTATCTGTGGGCCTCGCTGGCCGCGGCCGCCGGCGATCGCAGCGCGGCCAATCTGCGCGACGATCTCGACCGCATGGCGCTGGCGGCAGAGGATGAGAGCTGGAAGGAGGCCTTTGCGGATGCCGCTGCCGAGGCGCTGCGGCTGTGGACCGAAAGGGGTCTCGGCGAAGCCATCCATGCCGCCATGGCGCAATGATGATGCCTCCGGCCGGCGGCCCCCTGCCGCCGGCCGCAAACCCGTCACCCGTCGGTGTCAGACGACAGGATGTCACGCAGGCGAGCCGTGACCGGCCCCGACCAATCCGCCCCCGACCGGGCGTCAGCCTGAACGAAAGGAAAGATCAGACATGCGTGCAACCCGACCCGTTCAGAAGATCCTGAGCAAGTATGAGGGCGAGACCCCCGGCGTGAAGGGCAAGCTGTGCCAGATGCTGATGCATGGCCGGCTGGGCGGCACCGGCAAGATGATCATCCTGCCGGTCGATCAGGGCTTCGAGCACGGACCCGCGCGCAGCTTCGCGCCGAATCCGCCCGCATACGACCCGCTCTATCACTACCAGCTGGCCATCGACGCCGGGCTCAATGCCTTTGCCGCACCGCTCGGGCTGCTGGAGGCCGGCGCCGATACCTATGCCGGGCAGATCCCCACCATCCTGAAAGCGAACTCGGCCAATTCGCTGATCCCCTCCGGGGCGCCCAAGGATCAGGCGATCACCGCCAGCGTCGACGATGCGCTGCGGCTGGGCTGTGCGGCGATCGGCTTTACCATCTATCCCGGCTCCTCGGCCGGGCTGGAGATGTTCGAGGAAATCGCCGAGATGCGCCGCGAGGCGGCCAGCGTGGGGCTGGCCACCGTGATCTGGTCCTACCCGCGCGGCGAGGCGCTGAGCAAGGCGGGCGAGACCGCGATGGATGTCTGCGCCTATGCCGCGCAGATCGCGGCACTTCTGGGCGCGCATGTCATCAAGATCAAGCTGTCCACCGACCATCTGGAGCAGGACGAGGCCAGGAAGGTCTATGAGAGGCACGGGGTGGACATCTCCACCCAGGCCGCGCGGGTGGCCCATTGCATGCAGGCCGCCTTCAACGGCCGGCGCATCGTGGTGTTTTCCGGCGGCGCGGCCAAGGGCGAGGATGCGGTGTTCAACGATGCCCGCGCCATCCGCGACGGCGGCGGCAACGGCTCGATCATCGGCCGCAACAGCTTCCAGCGCTCGCGCGAGGATGCGCTGGCGCTGCTGGGCAAGCTGGTCGAGATCTACAAGGGCAAGGCCTGAACCGGCCGCCACCCCCGGCATTGCAGCGGGGACGGCCCGCCTCCTTGCGCCCGAGCGGGTTCATTCGCCCGGGACGCGTGAGCCGATACGGGCATGCGCCCGCCCCCAAGGCGGGCGCATGACCTTACGTCCGGAACTGCCGTGAACCGAATTGGGTCCAGGCTGCTCCAGCCGATTCAGGCGGTCTGCATCGGCACGAAGCGCCAGGCCGCGCCCTGCTCCACGATCCGGCCGATTCCGGGGAAGGGGAAGTGGTAGCCGGCCACCAGCAACCTCTCCTCGGCCGACTGCCTGAACAGCCTGCGGCGGGTCTCGAAGGCCTGCTCCGGATTCATCTCGACGGCGAGCGCCCAGTCCGGCTGCTCGGTGCCGACCAGATAATGCACGGCGACATCGACCAGATGCAGCAGCCGCTCGCCGCCATCGTGCAGCATGAAGGCGTGATGGGCCAGAGTGTGACCCGGCGCGCTGACGGCGGTGACGCCGGGCACGACCTCCTCCCCATCCTTGTAGGGCTTGATCCGGTCACGGATCGGCGCCAGCTGCGCATTGCCCACCCCCAGCATGAAGTTGGGAAAGTTCGCTTCATCTCCCGGCTTCTGGGTCCAGAATTCCAGCTCCTCGGGCGGCATGTGGTAGGTGGCGTTGGGAAAGGCCGGATCGCCCCCCACCGAGCAGCCGCCGAGATGATCGGGATGGCCGTGGCTGAGGATCACCGCATCGATGTCGGCCGGCGTCACCCCCACCGCCTGCAGCCCGGCGATCAGCCGGCCATTGTCCGGCTCGTTGCCCGGGAAGGTCACCCCGCCCATGCCGGTGTCGAGAAGGACCTTCGCCCCGCCGGTCTCGATCAGGCTGACCTGCATGTGCAGGCTGACGAAATCCCCCGGCAGACCGAAGCGGGTGAGGAAGCTGGCGGCCGCTCCCTCCGGCTGGTTGGCCGCGAAGGCGGGCGCGGGGAAGGTGAAGCGCGCATCGTCGATCATGGTCACGCGCATTCCGCCCACATGGAAACGGTGCAGCGCACGCAGCGGCATGCCCGCCGGCTGATCGGCTGCGCGGACCTGCCGGGCGAGCGGTGCGGCAAGGCATAGCCCCCCGGCCCCGGCCAGCGCGGCGCGACGGGTGATGCTTGGCATGGCGATCATGGCTCTCTCCATTTTCATTGCGAGGTGCCGCCAAGCGTCGCCACAGGCGCGTGAACGCGCCATGCCCGGACATTCGCATCAATTCACCGAGCGTTCAGAATCGCGTCATCCGGGCCTGCGTTCGTCTGCCATGCCGGTTAGACTGCGCGGCGAACCTGCAACGGGAGGTGGTTTGATGGATGCGCTGAGTGCGGTGCTGCGGATGGTCCGGCTGCGGGCATGCATCTATTTCGTGCGCGACATGCCCGCGCCCTGGGGGCTGGACATTCCCGCCCAGATGACGGGGCCGTTTCACATGGTGCTGGCGGGGCGCTGCCTGATGGAACGGGAGGGCGAGGCGGTGTGGCTGGAGGCCGGCGATGCCGCGATCTTTCCGCACGGCAACCCGCATTGCCTGCGCGACCGGCCGGACAGCCCGGCGCAACCGGCGGCGCAGGTGATGCCGGCGCTTCTTTCAGGCTCCGGCCCGGCGACCGGTCCGGCGGCAACCCGCATGCTTTGCGGGCATTTCGAGATCGACCGCCGCTTCGACCATCCGGTACTGCGTGAACTGCCGCCCAGCCTGATCGTGCGCAACGTGTTCGATGCCCGCCATGCGCCGGGGCTGGGACAGATCGTCAGCCTGCTCTCGCAGGAGGCCGAGATGAGCGGACCCGGTGCCGCGGTCATCGCCGACCGCATGGGCGAGGTGCTGTTCGTGCTGGCCCTGCGCAGCTGGCTGGCCGATCAGGCGCCGAGAGAGGGGTTGCTGGCGGCCATGGCCGATGTCCGCCTGTCGCGTGCGCTCGACCACATTCACGGCCATGCCGGGCAGGAAATCGACCTCGAAACGCTGGCCCGGGTTGCCGGCATGTCGCGCACCGCCTTCGCGCTGCGCTTTCGCGATGTCACCGGCACCACCCCGGCCGCCTATCTGACCGAGTGGCGGCTGATGCAGGCGCGTGAACTGCTGGCCGGCTCCGACCTGCCCATGGCCGAGATCGCCGACCGGGTGGGCTACAAGTCCGATGCGAGTTTCCTGCGTGCCTTCCGCCGCATCTTCGGCGACAGCCCCGGTGCATTCCGCCGCAGGATACGCGATGCCGTCCCGGCGGGAGAATAGCCCGCCTCGCCCGAATTGGGGGATTCCCTTTCCGGGCACGCTCTGGCAGGATGCGGGCGGGCAGAAGGCCGCGCCGTCAGATGCGCGGCGACAGGAACGGGCAGATACGGGCAGATGGCTCTCAGACCGCCGGGCGGCGTCGCTCTCAGCAATACGCTTTACTGTTTCGCGATCCTCGGGCTGATCGCCTATTTCGGCTTCTCCGCCATCCAGGGCGAATACGGGCTGACCCGGCTGATCGAGCTGCGCGCGATCGAGGCGGATCTGCGCACGGATCTGGAGCGGATGACCAGTCAGCGTCTTGCGCTGGCCAACAAGGTGCACCGGCTCTCCGACGACTATCTCGATCTGGAACTGCTCGACCAGCAGGCGCGCTATCAGCTCGGTCTGGCCCGGGCCGACGAGGTGATCTTCCGCTGAGGCCGGCCCGGGGCGGCCGACTCCGGCCGGGTGGACGATGCCCGCCTCAAATGCCAGAAATCGCAGGACAAGCCGCGGATGCGACGCTAGAATCGGCCCCGCACGCAGGGAGGGCCGGCTGAAAGGTCCGCATCGCAGCGCCGGGAGGGAGTTGTCGCATGGCCGCAACCAGACGCCGCAAGACGGCGCGAAAGCCCGAGGTCTCGAAGGACGAGCTGATCGGCTATTATTCCGACATGCTGCTGATCCGCCGCTTCGAGGAAAAGGCGGGCCAGCTTTACGGCATGGGTCTGATCGGCGGCTTCTGCCACCTCTATATCGGGCAGGAGGCGGTGGTGGTCGGGTTGCAATCGGTGGCCAGACCGGGCGATCAGGTCATTACCAGCTATCGCGACCATGGCCACATGCTGGCCACGGGCATGGACCCGAAAGGCGTGATGGCCGAGCTGACCGGGCGGCGCGACGGCTATTCCAAGGGCAAGGGCGGCTCGATGCACATGTTCAGCCGCGAGAAATCCTTCTTCGGCGGGCATGGCATCGTCGCCGCACAGGTGCCGATCGGCGCCGGACTCGCATTCGCCAACCGCTATCGCGGCAACGACAATGTCAGCTTCACCTATCTGGGAGACGGCGCGGCCAACCAGGGCCAGGTCTACGAGACGATGAACATGGCCAGCCTGTGGAAGCTGCCCATGGTGATCGTGATCGAGAACAACCGCTATGCCATGGGCACCTCCATCGAGCGCGCCTCGGCGACCCCGGAATACTGGACCCGCGGCGCGGCCTTCAACATCCCCGGCGAGCCGGTGGACGGCATGGATGTGCTGGCGGTCAGGGCGGCCGGCGAAAAGGCCGCCGCCCATTGCCGGGCAGGCAAGGGGCCGTACATTCTGGAGATGAAGACCTATCGCTATCGCGGCCATTCGATGTCCGACCCGGCCAAGTACCGCACCCGCGAGGAGGTGCAGAAGGTGCGCGAGGAACGCGACCCGATCAGCCATGTCCGCGACCTGCTGGTATCCGAACACGAGGCCGGGGA
>RFIR01000447.1 GCA_003695135.1 Alphaproteobacteria bacterium
GCAGGGCACCTATGTGCTGGAACGCATGCTGCGAAAGAGCGACTGAGCGATGAGCGAGAGCATCCGCATCGAGGACCTGCACAAGAGCTTCGGCCCGCTGGAGGTGCTGCGAGGCATCGACCTGACCGTTGAGAGCGGCGAGACGGTCGTCCTGCTGGGCGCCTCGGGTTCGGGCAAGAGCACGCTTCTGCGCTGCATCAACTTCATGGAGATGCCGACCAGCGGCCGCATTTACCTCAACGGCCAGCTTGTGGGCCAGGAACGCGGCGGGCGCATGGTCTATCGCGAGGCCGATCTGTGCAAGCTGCGCGCGCGCATCGGCATGGTGTTCCAGCATTTCAACCTGTTCCCGCACATGACAGTGCTGCAGAACGTCATGGAAGGCCAGGTCACGGTGCTGAAGCGCGACCGCGCCACCGCCGAGACCAAGGCGATGGATCAGCTGGCCCGGGTCGGGCTGTCGGACAAGGCGGCCGAATATCCCGCACGGCTGTCGGGCGGGCAGAAGCAGCGCGTGGCCATTGCCCGCGCGCTGGCCATGGACCCCGACGTGATGCTGTTCGACGAGGTGACCTCGGCGCTCGATCCCGAGCTTGTCGGCGAGGTGCTCAAGACCATGCGCCAGCTCGCCGAAGAGGGCATGACCATGCTGATCGTCACCCACGAGCTGGGCTTTGCCTATCACGTCGCCAACCGGGTGCTGTTCCTGCATGAGGGCGTGATCCTGGAACAGGGCGCGCCGCGTGAGGTGCTGAAAAACCCGCAGACGCAAAGAATGCGCGAGTTCCTCGAGGGGCACTCGCTCTTCAAGCTGCCCGACTGATCGGGCGGATTACCAAGACAGGGAAAGGAGACCGGTCATGACTGCCCTAATCAGAAGCCTTTCGGCGGGACTCGCCGCGCTGGCGGTGCTGCTGACACTCGCATCGGCCCCGGCGCAGGCGGAATCGACATGGGAGAAGATCCTGTCGACCAAGAAGCTGCGCATGGGGGTCACCCAGGCCCCGCCCTGGTATTCCAAGAACCCCGCCACCGGCGAGTGGGACAGCGGGCTGATCATCTCCATCGGCAAGGCGATGGCCAATGAGCTCGACGTCGAGCTGGTCCCGGTCGAGGTGACCTGGGCCACCGCCATCGCCGCGCTGCAGGCCGACAAGATCGACATGATGTTCCTCGACGCCACGCCCAAGCGGGCGATGGTGGTGGATTATCCGTTCCAGCCGCTTCTCTACATCTCGCTCGCGGTGCTGGCGCGCGACGATCTGGCGGTGGAGAAATGGGCCGATCTCAACAAGCCCGAGGTCAGCGTCGCGGTGCCGCAGGCGACCTCGATGGACGAGTTCCTGACCCGCACCATCCCCAATGCCGACATCCAGCGCTTTCCCGACAACGGCGCGGCGCTGGCCGCGTTCCAGTCCGGCCGTGTGGATGCGGTGTCGCTGTTCCATCCGCCGCTGCTGGCCGCGCGCAAGAAGTTCGGCGCCGGCAAGATCGTGATCCCGACCCCGGCCTTCAGCTCGCCCTCCTCGATCGCGGTGCGGCGCGAGGACGACAAGACCTTCCGCGACTGGGTCGATCACACGATCTTCTACTATTACGAGACCGGCCGCACCCAGCGCTGGTACGAAGAGTTCCTCGCCGATTACGGGCTCGACCCCAAGGCCTCGCCCGTCATCCAGCGCGAGCTTCTGTTTGCGAAGTGATCGAAATCGCCAGCGGCGGGCCTGCACCGCCGCCGGTCTCTGTCGGCGCCGGTGACATGTCCGTTTGCACCCATCGCCGCTTTCATGGCGGAGGGGGCGGGAGATGAGCCGCCCCGACCCCCGCCTGCGCCCGGTCGAGGACAACACCCTGCGCGCCCAGGTCGCGCGGCAGATCCTCGGCATGGTCGCAGGCGGGCATTACCAGCCGGGCGAGAAGCTGACCGAACAGGCGCTGTCGGACCAGCTGCAGGTCAGCCGGGCGCCGCTGCGCGAGGCGATCCGCGAGCTGGTCGATCAGGGCATCCTGATCAGCCGCCCCTATCGCGGGCTGCGCGTGCGCCCGGTCAGCAGCCGCGATTTGGAAGAGCTCTATTCCATGCGCACGGCGCTGGAACAGTTCGCATTCCGCCTCAGCTGGAGCCGACGCGATGCGGCGGCGCTGGCCGATCTGCGCCGGCGCTACGACGCGCTGATCGCGGTGCAGACATCGGGCGATCGCGCGCGCACCATCGAATGCGAGCTGACCTTTCATTCCTGGGTCTACGAGCTGTCGGGCCATGCGCTTCTGCTCTCGCACTGGCAGCGGCTGATCCCGCTGGTGCAGATCTACATGTCGCTGCACCACCGCACCCATGGCTCGCACGGCCAGTTCCGCCACATGACGACCGAATATCTTCAACGCGCCTGCGACGACGATCTGCCCGCAATGCTCGATCACATTGCCGAGCACATGAAACAGGGGCTGTCCTCGGTCCTCGCCGCGCTGGACGGTGCGGGCGGGACGACGGGCTGAGCCGGAGGCGAAACCGGCCCGCGCCTTGGAGCGCTTCCCGTCCAATCTGAATCGAACCAAACACGAGGAACCGCCCGGGCGTCAGCCCGGGCAGCGCCCGCCCGCCCCTCAGGCGGGCGCTTCGCGCCGCCTCGGGCGGGCACTGCCTTTCGACGTGATGCACATCGGGGGGTACGCGCCTCAGCCGCCGCGCTCGGCCGCGACGCGCCGCTCCACCAGCCGGCGGAACCGCATCGCGCCGGCATCGAGGCCGAGATTGACCGGCGGCGTGCGCGGGTTCTTCATGCCCCGGTGCACCGCCTCCAGCACCAGCCGGTCCTCCTCGAAGGCCATCTTCGCGCCCTCGAACATGCGGCGCGAGACCTCCTCGTCGCCCGCAAGCTGGTTGCGGTGCTGGAACCAGAAATAGAGCGAGCGGTCCGCATCGACCGGGGTCATGAAGTTGTAGGAGTTGTTGATCAGCGCCTCGGGCGGCAGCCCCTCGTCGCGCCCGCCCGTGCCCGCGGGGGTATAGATCGAACGGTTGATGGCGATGGCAGGCAGGCGGCATTCGTAATGCTGCTTGCGGTCCTGGTTGGCCGTCAGCCCGAAGATGTCGCGATAATAGGCCGGTGCCGGCTGGTCGGCGATCCAGCGCGAGACGATCACCCCGTCCTCCAGCTCCTCGATGTCCAGCGGCGCATTGTCCGTGCCCGCCCCGGCAAACGAGGTCAGATGCACCCAGGCGACATGGCTGGGGTCGAGCAGGTTGTCGACGATCCACAGATAGTTGGCCGCCACCTCCATCCGCCCGCGCGGGGTGGCGGCCCATGCGGGGTCGCCGAAATGCGGAATGTCGATGATATCGGCCGGGTCGGCCGCCGCGCGATCCCCCATGAAGATCCACAGGAAGCCGTAGCGGTCAGCCACCGCATAGCTGCGCAGAGCGGCCCGGCGCGGGATGGCATCGGGCTGGGTGGGGGCGGCGACGCAGCGCCCCGCCCCGTCGAAAGTCAGCCCGTGATAGCCGCAGACCACCCGGTCGCCCTCGAGCCGGCCCATGGACAGGGGCAGCTTGCGGTGCGGGCAGGCGTCTTCGAGCGCTGCGGGGGAGCCATCCTCGCGCCGGTAGATCACCACCGGCTCGCCCAGGAGCGTCAGCGGGGTCAGATTGCGGCCGAAATCCTCGCTGAGACCGGCGACATACCAGGCGTTGCGGATGAAATCGGAGGAGAACATCACTGACCTCGCGGCTGGACCGGACGGAATCGGTCTAGCACGCTGAATTTGGGCCGGTAAAGCCGCGGCCCATACCGGTGCCGGACACGCCCCCGCTCTCAGCCGAACACCTCTCTGAACCGGTCGATGCAAAGCCGGAAGCCGGCCTCGAAATCGCCATTGCCGGGGTGATAGACGCTTTCGAGGCTGATGACCCCGTCATAGCGATCGGCGCGCAGCGCATCGGCGATGGGCGCGAACTGATCGGCGAGCTCTCCCTCGCCCATGCGCCGCACCTCCAGCGTCGCGCGCGGGGTATCGGTCTGCACGTCCTTGATGTGGATGTGGCCCAGATAGCCGCCGGCAAGCTCGCGATACCCGTCGGGCCAGGCGCGTTCGTGGCACCAGCAGTTGTTGGCCGGATCCCACAGCACCTTCAGCACATCCTTCGCGCCCAGATCGTCGATCAGCTTGCGCCCGGTATAGCTGGAATTGACCATGGTGCCGTTGCCGGTCTCGACCACCAGCGTCACGCCGGCCGCGCGCGCCTCCTCGCAGGCCGGGGCGATCAGGGGCAGCATCGCCTCCCAGGCGCCATGGGCGACGTTCCATTTCTCCGCACCATGGCTGCCCCACAGGATCTGCTCCTTGCGCGGCGTCATGATCCGCACCAGCGGCGCGCCCACGACATAAGCCATGTCGATCACGCGGCGAAGCGCGTCCATGTGGCGGGTGTGCAGCGCGTCGCCGGGGCGGTTTTCCTTGCTCATGCCGGCGAAGATGTGGCGCGAAAGACAGGACACCGGCTTGCCGCGGTCGCGCAGCAGGCGGTCGATGGCGGCGATCTCGTCTTTCGAATGATCACCGACCTCCCTGTCGCCGACGAATTGCAGCTCGGCATATTCGAGGCCGAACTCGTCCATGACATCGACCGCATGGCCCAGATCGCGGCTGATGCCGTCGCAGATGACCCCGAGTTTCATGGTTTCAGCTCCGCGCCGACGATTTCCTCGATCACCCGGGCCACCGACTGGTTGTCGCCACCGGGATATTTCGCCATGCCGGCCTGGAAAAGCTGCATGGCGGTGGCGGTGCTGTGCATCGGCACCCCCAGCCGCCGGGCCAGTTCCAGCGACACGGTGAGGTCCTTCCACATGGTGCCGATGCCGCTGCCGGTATCCTCGAAACGCCGGGCGATGATGTGTTCGAGGCTGCCATCGGTCAGCCCGTTGGCCGCCCCGGTCGAGGCGATCACCCGGCGCAGCACCTCGCCCGACACACCGGCCTTGCCCGCCAGCACCGACATCTCGTAGGTCGCCACGAAGATGGCGCCGATCAGCGATTGCAGGCAGGCCTTGACCACCTGTCCGTCGCCCGGCGCGCGGCCGACATGGTGGATGGTGCGCGAGATCGCCTCCAGCACCGTGCGGTTGCGTTCCAGAGCCTCATCCTCTGCCGCCAGCATCAGTGTCAGCGTGCCGCCCTGCGCGCCGGGCCGGCCGCCGGAGACCGGGCTGTCGATCAGCGCGACGCCGCTGCCCTGCAGCCCGGCTGCAATCTCGCGCATCTCATGGGCATGGATGGTGGCGGTCACGATCACCGTGCCGCCCGGCGCCA
>RFIR01000448.1 GCA_003695135.1 Alphaproteobacteria bacterium
CGCCTGGGGGGCGGGCGGGCGCTGCCCGGGCTGACGCCCGGGCGGAACATCCGAACACTGATCCGAAAATCCTTCGATCCATCCCGACTTCGCCGCCGATTGTTTCGTGCCGCGCTCGCTGTATGGGCTTCGCTGCTCGCCCTGACGCTTCTCGCCGATCGCTGGATTGCCACCACCGAGTTGCCGCCGCTGGCCACGGCGACCTCGCCCGTGGTGCTCGACCGGCAGGGCCGGCTGCTGCGCGCCTACACCACCGGCACCGGTATCTGGCGGCTGCCGGTGACGGTGGACGAGGTCGATTCGGCCTATGTCGAACGCCTGATCGCCTATGAGGACCGCCGCTTCTACAGCCACGTGGGCGTCGATCCGCTGGCGATGCTGCGCGCGTTCTGGCAGCTTTTGGGCAATGGCCGGGTGGTCTCCGGCGCCTCGACCCTGACCATGCAGGTGGCCCGCCTGCTGGAAGACTCCGGCACCGGGCGGCTTTCGGGCAAGCTGCGCCAGATCCGGCTGGCGCTGGCGCTGGAGCGGCGGCTGAGCAAGGCGGAGATCCTGACGATCTATCTTCAGCGCGCGCCCTTCGGCGGCAATATAGAGGGCGTGCGGGCCGCGACCCTCGCCTATTTCGGCAAGGAACCGCGGCGGCTGACCCCGGCCGAGGCAGCGCTGATGATCGCCATCCCGCAGGCGCCGGAAACCCGCCGGCCCGACCGCCACCCCGACGCGGCGCGCAAGGCGCGCGACCGGGTGCTGGACCGGCTCGCCCGCGCCGGGGTGCTCGATGCCGACAGCGCCCGCGCGGCGCGGAGCGAGGACGTGCCGCGCGCGCGGCTGCGCTTCCCGATGCTGGCCCCGCATCTGGCCGACCGGCTGCGGCGGGAGAGGCCCGACGCGGGCGTGATCCGCACCACGCTCGACCGCGATCTGGTCGCGCAGCTCATGCCGCTGGCCGCCGCCCATGCGCGCCGGCTGGGCCGGGCAGTCTCGGCCGCCATCATCGTCGCCGACTACCGCAATGGCGAAATCCTGGCCGAGATCGGCTCTGCCGGCTATCTCGACGACGACCGGCGCGGCTTCGTCGACATGACCCGGGCCGTGCGCTCGCCCGGCTCGCTCCTGAAGCCGCTGATCTACGGACTCGCCTTCGAACAGGGGCTGGCCCATCCCGCGACGCTGATCGAGGATCGCCCGATGCGCTTCGGGGCCTGGGCGCCACAGAATTTCGACCGCCGGTTTCACGGCACGGTGTCGATTGCCGAGGCGCTGCAGCGCTCGCTGAACCTGCCGGCGGTGGCGGTGCTGGATGCGGTGGGTCCGGCCCGGCTGCTGGCCCGGCTGCGGCGGCTGGGCGCGGACCCTGTCCTGCCACCGGGCCGCGCGCCGGGGCTCGCCATCGGTCTGGGCGGGCTGGGGCTGAGCCTTGAGGATCTGGCCGCGCTTTATGCCGCCATTGCCGAGGGCACGCAGGTGCAGCCGCTTTCGGCCACCCTTCCCGCCCCGCCGCCGCGTCCCGCGCTGCTGGAGGCGGGTGCGGCCTGGCAGGTGGCCGATATCCTCGCCGGGGTGCCGCCGCCGCCCGAGGCCGGCTTCGGCCGGCTCGCCTACAAGACCGGCACCTCCTACGGGCAGCGCGACGCCTGGGCGATCGGCTTTGACGGCCGCCATGTGATCGGCGTCTGGCTGGGCCGGGCCGACGGCACCGCGGTACCCGGCATGTTCGGCGCAAGGAACGCGGCACCGCTGCTCTTCGAGGCGTTCGGACGGCTCAAGACCGCGCCGGAGCCGCTCGCGCCGCCGCCGCCGCACGTTCTGACCGTCGCCAATGCCGAGCTGCCGCCGCCGCTGCGCCGGTTCCGCCCACGCGGCCTGCCGTCCGAGGCGCCGGAGGGGCCCGAGATCGCCTATCCCCCCGATGGCGCGCGCATCGATCTGGGGCTCAAGGCGGGCGCGGCCGACCCGCTGATGGTGGTCAAGCTGCGCAACGGCACCCCGCCCTTCACCTTCCTTGTCGATGGCGTGCCGCTCGGCACCGGGCTGTTCGAGCGCCGGGCAAGCTGGGTGCCGGCCGGACCGGGGTTCACCGCGATCTCGGTCATCGATGCCGAGGGCAGGGCCGCCCGCGCGCGGGTTTATCTGGAATAGGCGGGGTTCACGGCGCCGGGCATCCGGTTTCTCCCCTGCGCAAGTGGTCGTGACAAGCCATGAACTGGCCGCGTGGCCGGAACACAATAGGAGCGGATATCCTGGACGCATGAGTTTTCTAATTGACCAAGACTGCAAGCGTGTAAAATAATTAGAAAATAACTTCGCAGAGACCCCTGCGAAACTCCGCTGGCCAGACCCAGGCGCTGCGCTCGGGCCCCGCGAAACGCGGCGCCGGTCATGTTGTGATTATTTTCACTGTTGATTGATAAATATTGATTGGGGAATTATTCTATAATTATTTTACGCGTTCGCGATCATGATGACTGAAAACCGGGCCAATTTGTTGCTTTGCATTCATGCCGGTGTTTTGCAGGGGTCTCTCGCAATCAATATTTTACAATCAACAGTGAGAATGAGAAAACGCGTGTTGCGCCGCATTTCGCGGCGCCCGTGCGAAACGATCGGGCCTGGTTCAATCTCCCGGGGGATTTCTTCTCGTCTCGAGGAAAGCCTTTGGGCGCTTTCGCGCTCAACTCCTGGCCGGCGCGTAGCTCTCGGGCAGCTCCGGCCTCTCGCCCAGCGCCGCGGCCACCGCCGCCGCCCCGGCCAGATGGCCGATGGCAAAGCCGATCTTGTAGCCGCCGGTGCAGACCGCCACGCCGGACCGGCCAGGCAGGGCGCCCACCATCGGCTGGCGTCCTTCGGCCCGCGGGCGCAGCCCCGCCCAGCGGCGCAGGACCGGCACGCCTCGCAACGCGGGGCAGAGCGCGACGGCGCGGTCATGCAGCGCATCGAGCGCGGCATCGGTGGCGCGCGGATCGGTCCAGTCCCGCTCGGTGGTCGAACCCAGCCCCACCGTGCCATCGTCATGGGCGACGATGAAGATGTCGTCGGCATGGATCACCGGCTGGCCAGTCGCAGCGGCTCCAAGCAGCATGGCCTGGCCCTTGACCCCGCCGCCCGAACGCAGCCCCGGTGCGGTGATCAGGCGAAAGCTGCCCGTCCCGGCCGCGACCACCACCGCGCCGGCGGGAACGAAGCCCGAGGCGGTGTGTACCCCGCCATCGCCCAGCGCGGTGACCTCGGTGCCGGGCAGGTAGCAGACGTCCCTGGCCCGGCACGCGGCCAGCAGCGCGCGGCAGGTCGCGGGCGGATCGAGCCGCGCGGTCAGATCGTCGTGCAGCAGACCGAACGCGGCCGCCTCGGGCGCAATCCAGCCCGGCGCGGCATCGGCGGGCAGAATGCGCACGCGCCCCGCGCCCCACAGCCGCGCCGCTTCGGCAACCCTGGCCTCGGCCCGCGCGCGCCTCTGCGGCGTGGCCAGCGGCTGCAGGCAGCCG
>RFIR01000449.1 GCA_003695135.1 Alphaproteobacteria bacterium
CGCGCATCTTTGCGCGCTGGCCGGCGGGGTGGATGCGTTCTGCATCGGCTCGGAAATGCGCAGCCTGACCCAGATCCGCGACGGGGCGGTGAGCTATCCGGCAGTGCAGGCGTTGAAGGCGCTGGCCGCGGATGTGCGCAGTATCCTCGGGCCGGGCACGAAGATCGGCTATGCCGCCGACTGGTCGGAGTATTTCGGGCATCAGCCTGCCGACGGGTCGGGCGACGTGCTGTTTCACCTCGATCCGCTGTGGTCCGATCCGAACATCGATTTCGTGGGCATCGACAACTACATGCCGCTGTCGGACTGGCGCGACGGGTCGGGGCATCTGGATGCGGCAGCCGGCAGCATCTACGACCTCGACTATCTTTCGGGCAACGTCGCAGGCGGCGAGGGGTTCGACTGGTACTATGCCAGCCAGGCCGACCGTGACGCGCAGATCCGCACGCCCATCACCGACAGCGCCCATGGCGAGGACTGGGTCTTTCGCTACAAGGACATTCTGAACTGGTGGTCCCAGCCCCATCACGACCGGCCTGGCGGGGTGCGTTCGGCCACGCCGACGAGCTGGGTGCCGCAATCGAAACCGGTCTGGTTCACCGAATTCGGCTGCCCCTCGGTCGACAAGGGCACCAACCAGCCCAATGTGTTCGTGGACCCGAAATCCTCCGAGAGCTTCCTGCCCTACTATTCCAGCGGCGCGCGGGACGATTTCATCCAGCTGCGGTACCTGCAGGCGCAGTTCCGCTTCTGGGGCGACGCGGCCAACAATCCGGTCTCGAGCGTCTATGGCGGACCGATGGTCGATCTGGCCAATGCCTATGCCTGGGCCTGGGATGCGCGGCCCTGGCCGGATTTTCCCGCGCGAACCGATGTGTGGTCGGACGGGCCGAACTACCGGCTGGGGCACTGGCTGCAGGGGCGGGTCGGCTCGGCCAGCCTGCCGGAGCTGGTGGCCGAGCTGTGCCTCGATGCCGGGCTGAGCGAGATCGACGTCTCGGAACTGCACGGGGTGGTGACCGGATACGCGCAGGACGAGCCGATGACGGCGCGTCAGGCGATCCAGCCGCTGATGCTGGGCTACCGGTTCGATTCCACCGCGCGCGATGGCAAGATCCGGTTTCGGATGCGCGACGCGGTGCCCGGCGCCGATCTGACCGGTCAGTCCTTCGCGCTGGCGCCGAACGAGAAGGAAGGCACCGGGATGCTGCTCTTGCGCGGGTCGCAGCGCGAGATGCCCGATGCGGTGCGCATCGCCTATCTGGCTGCCGAGAACGACTATCAGTCCGCCGCGGCCGAGGCGGTGCATCCCAGCGCCTCGCTTTTGCGCGCGGAATCGGGCGAGATGCCGGTGGTGCTGGATTCGGCCGAGGCGCAGAGCGTGGCCGAGCGCTGGCTGGCCGAGCTGCGTGTTGCGCGCGACACGGCTAAGTTCAACCTGCCGCCATCCATGCAGTGGCTTGAGCCGGGCGACGTGGTGCGGCTGCAGACCGGCCGGGCCGATGCGCTGTTCCGGATCGGGGCGATCGAGGAGCAGGGCGCGCGGCTGGTCGAGGCCAAGCGGGTGGAGGACGGCGTCTATCGCTCCGGCGCCAGCGAGCCGCGCAGCTATGCCGCGCCGGCGCTGCCGGTGCGCACGACGCTGTTTGCCCAGTTCCTCGACCTGCCGCTCCTGCGCGGCGACGAGGTGGCGCATGCGCCGTGGCTGGCGGTCTCGGGCACGCCATGGCCGGGTGAGGCGGCCTGTTTCGCCTCGGCCACCGACAGCGGCTATACGCTGGATACCCGCGTGGCCTCGTCTTCGGTTGTCGGCGACACGCTCGATGCGCTGCCGGCCTGCCGGCCCTGGAGCTGGTATCGCGGGCCGGGCATCCAGGTGGCGGTCAGCGGCGGCACGCTGCAATCGCGCAGCGAGCTCGACGTGCTGAACGGGGCCAATGCGGCGGCGATCCGGGCGCCTGGCGCCACGGATTGGGAGATCATCCAGTTCCGCGACGCGGTTCTGGTCGGCCAGCAGACCTACCTGCTGTCGCACATCCTGCGCGGGCAGGCCGGCACCGAGTTCCTGGCCGGGCAGAGCGTGCCGCAGGGTGCCGATTTCGTGCTGCTCGATTCCGGTCCGGTCCAGATCGGCCTGGCTCTGTCCGATCGCGGGCTGCAGCGGCATTACCGGGTGGGACCGGCGAGCCGGCCCTACACCGATGCCGCCTATCAGCATTTCGTGGAAAGCTTTGCCGGGATCGGGCTGCGGCCCTATGCGCCGGTGCGGCTGGTCGCGCAGCGTCAGTCTGGCGGCGACATCGCCCTGTCCTGGATCCGGCGCAGCCGGATCAATGGCGACAGCTGGGCGGGGATCGACATCCCGCTGGGCGAGGATCTAGAGGCCTATGAGGTCAGGATCGTGAAGAACGGCGCGGTTCTGCGCACGATTTCCGCCGCGAGCCCCGCCGCGACCTACAGCCAGGCGCAGCAGGCCGCCGATCAGATCGCCACCCCGTTCGAGATCGAGGTCGCGCAGCTTTCGGCCGCCTTCGGCGCCGGTCCAGCAACGAGGATCACATTCAATGGCTAACACCCCCGAATTCGACCTGCCGCTGCTGGCCGCGGCGCAGGCACAAAAGCATGTCACCGTCAACGAGGCGCTGTCGCGGCTCGATGCGCTGGTGCATCCGCGCATCACCCTGCCGGCGCTGACGACCCCGCCGGCGACGGCCAATGAAGGCGAATGTTATCAGGTCGCGGCCGGTGCCACCGGCGCCTGGGCCGGGCAGGACGGCATGCTGGCCGTCTGGCTGAACGGCGGCTGGAGCTTTTCGACCCCCAAACAGGGCTGGCGCGGCTTTGACCAGGTTCAGGGCGCGCCGGTGCTGTTCGACGGAACGGCCTGGATTGCCGATGCGGTGGCGGCCTCTGCCGGCGGGGCGGCGACGATCCAGCGCGTGATCGAGACCGATCACAGCCTGGCGGCCGGGGCGAGTTCGGCCACGGCGGCGCTGATCCCGGCCAATGCCCAGGTGATCGGGGTGACGGCGCGGGTGATCGCCGACATCACCGGCTCGGCCACCGGCTGGTCGCTGGGGGTTGCCGGCGCAACCAACCGCTACGGCTCTGGGCTGGGGCTGGCCAAGAATTCCTGGGCGCAGGGGCTGAGCGGCGCGCCGGTCACCTATTACGCGGACACGTCGCTCATTCTGACTGCCGAGGGCGGGACCTTTGCCGGCGGCGCGGTGCGGCTGGCGGTGCACCTCACCGAGCTGGTCATCCCGCGATCGGTCTGATGCGGCCGCTGGTCCTGTTCGACCTGTTCAGGGCGGCGGCCGTGCTCAGGCAGGTGCGGGGAACCCGCGCGCGGCACCGGCGGCTGCGCGCGATCTTCACCGCCGCCGAGATGGCGGACCGGGCGCGACTGGCCGGCGAACTCTCGCCGGGCGGCGACGGCACGCTGGCCGCGGCCTGCCGGTTCTATCCCGATCGCGGCGAGATCCGGTTGAGCGAGCGCGAGGATTGCGCCTGTCTGGCCCTGGTGCTGAACTATTTCGCGGACGGTCCCGGGCGACCCGAAGGCCGTCCGCGCCGCCTGTGCTGAGCGGGGATTGCGCATCCTGTGCGGGGTCGTGCGATCGCCTTGGGGCTTGATTTTTGCCCGCGATGGCACAAGGTCTGGCTATGGCCGCTCCGGATGGCCAGGGAGGTCGGAGGCCGAGCACATGACAGCCCAGCACGCTGCAAGGCAGAATCTGCAGGAATTCGATCCGCTGTGGGGTCGCATCCGCTGCGAGGCGGAAGAGATCATGGCGCGCGAGCCGCTGATGGCCTCGCTGCTGCATGCGGTGGTTCTGCATCATCGCAGTTTCGAGGAGGCGCTGAGCTACCGGTTGTCGCAGAAGCTGGTCTCGCACGAGATGAGCGAGCTGATCCTGCGTGAGCTGTTCAACGAGGCCTATTCGGCCGATCCCGGCATCGTCGCGGCCGCACGCGCCGATCTGCTGGCGGTGTTCGACCGCGATCCCGCCTGCCACGGCTATGTCCAGCCGCTGATCTATTTCAAGGGCTATCAGGCCATCCAGGCCCATCGCGTGGCGCACTGGCTGTGGCAGAACCATCGCCGCGAGCTGGCCTATTACATCCAGATGCGCAGCTCGGAACATTTCAGCATCGACATCCATCCGGCCGCCCGCATCGGCTCGGGCATCATGATCGATCATGCGCACGCTATCGTGATCGGCGAGACCGCGGTGGTTGGCGACAATGTCTCGATGCTGCATTCGGTGACCCTCGGCGGCACTGGAAAGGAGGATGGCGATCGCCATCCCAAGATCGGCGATGGCGTGCTGATCGGCGCCGGTGCGTCGATC
Source organism: Alphaproteobacteria bacterium (assembly GCA_003695135.1). Lineage (GTDB taxonomy): Bacteria > Pseudomonadota > Alphaproteobacteria > Rhodobacterales > Rhodobacteraceae > J013. The sequence goes on from RFIR01000449.1 coordinate 4,356, forward strand.
CTGGGCAACATCACCGTCGGCTGCTGCAGTCGTATCGCCGCCGGTTCGGTGGTGTTGAAGGACGTGCCGCCGAACAAGACGGTTGCCGGGGTTCCGGCGCGGGTGGTCGGCGAAGCCGGCTGTGACGAGCCGTCGCTGTCGATGAACCAGTCCTTCGAGGCGCCGACCGACTGAGCACCCCGACCGTGAAACGTTCTGGCGTCGAACCGGGCTGGTCCCCGAAGGCGATGATGCGTTAATCTTTCAGCAAGCCGGGTTTGTCAGTGTAGCGGAAATGGCGCTCGCCCTTCGTTTCTCACGCCGGTTCTGGCTTGGCCTCGCAGGCGCGGTCGGCGCGGTCGTTGTGTTTCTCGCCGTTTCGGGGCCGGAGGCGACGGGTGAGCCCCGTATCGCCGAATGCGGCGACTGCCGGATCGTCGGGGTGCGGTTCGCCGGCTATCGTTCGGTTCCCATCCTTGGCGATCTGTGGCCATCGACCCCCGGTCCTGATGGGCAGCTCTTCTTTGCCTTCGGCGACGGTTCGGGAATGACCGAATGCCTGCCGGTGGAGGGGCTCGACTGGTGGCCACCGCCGCGGATCGCCGATGTACCGCGGCTGACGGTCACCGAGGCCTATGGCGGACCCAACGAGGATTTCTGCGGCGTCTTCGACTGTGCAGAGGCGCGACGCTATCCGCTCTGCCCCTATACCCGCACCGGCGTCGTCGCGCTGCGGGGGCGGCTGCCCGACCTCCGCCTGTGCGACGGGACGGACCAGTGCCTGATCTCGCGCCACCTGCCGACCGGGCGGGAAGAAGACGGGCGGGATGTCAAACCTTCCAGCATGATCTTCGCGGGCGGGGCGCTGGTGATGCATCTGCACGAACCCTCTGCGCGGCCCCGGCACGGCTTTCTTGCCGTCTCCAGGGATCGCGGCCGCAGCTGGCGCGAGATCGACGGCACGCCGTGGGGGCGGAACACGCCTTTTCGGGTGATCACGTTCCTGCAGGATGCGCGCGGTGCGGGCCAGTATGTCTATGGCTATGGCATACGCGATGAAATCGACGTCGATGACATGCATTTGCAGGAGGTGTTCCTGGCGCGGGTGGAGAGCGGCCGTATCCTGGATCACGGCGCATGGCGCTACTTTGCGGGGCTTGACGGGCAGGGCCGACCGCGCTGGGTGGAAAGCCCCGGGACGGCGCGGCCGCTGCCGGGGCTTGCGACGATGATCCAGGGTGGAGCACTGTATCACCGCGGCATCGGGCGCTACCTGTTCTTTTCGGGGTTCACCGGGTTTGCGCCGGCGCGGGAAATCGGCGTGACGGACCGATCCGGCCCGAGCGAGGCGGGATCGCTGTTCGAGTCGCCGACGCCCTGGGGGCCCTGGGCGCGGGTGGGCCAGTTCCCGGGCGGCTATATCGGCGCGATGATCGCCGCCGATGATCGCGGCGCTCGACTGTGGTTCACGGCGGCCGGCAACACGGTGAGCTACAACCTTCATATCGGCCGGCTCGATCTGCAGCTGCGCCGATGACAGATGCTGCCCGGCGCGGGCCGATCCGCCCCTCTGTGGCGGCGGTCCGGGCTGCAACGCGTTTGGCCGGCACGGCGAACCGTCACGAGGCAGCGTTGTCGCCGGCACGATCCTTTGCGAGGCCGATGCACCGGCCCGGGAGGGAATTGTCTTGATCCGCCATGCGGGGAGCCGGTATCTTCACGGCCTCCGTGATCAGGACAGGATGTTCCCATGACATGTTTTATCCGAGGCCTAGTGGCGGGTTCGGCAGCGTTGCTTGCGGTTCCGGCCTGGGCGCAGATGACGCCCGAGAACTATTGGGAAGAGATGCAGGCCCTATATGGCCGCATGGGCTACACGCTCAGCGTCGACTCCCAGGAAAAGGTCGGTGACACGCTGGTGCTGAACGGGTTCGGCTACACGGCCGAGTTCGCGCAGAAGGTTGGAGACGAGACGGTCACCACCACGGCGAGGGCCTCGGTCGACCGGGTCGAGATCGCCCCCATCGACAATCCCGACTACGATCTCCAGATGACGATGTCGGAGACGGTGTCGATCGAGGTGGGCGTGTCGCCGGGCGGAAAGGCAGAGCCCGTCGCCATCCCGTTCGACATTCACATCCCCGGCAACCGCCTGCTGGTCGGCAAGGATGGCGAGCGGACCGTCTTCGATGGCAGTGCTGACGCGATCGACATGACCCTGACCCGGTTTCCCGCCGAACCGGGCGGGCCCAAGGTTGACGGCAAGATCGCGCTGGAGATGAAGGACATCGCCTACAGCGGCAACTACGCGCTGGGTGAGGATGCGGATTACGACGTGAAGGGGACGGCGGCCAGCATCAGTTTCGGAATTCACTTCAAGGAAAAGGACCAGGTCTTTACCGTTGCGGTGAACTATTCCGATACGGCGTTCGACGCGCTGGGGCCGTTCGTGAACTTCACCGATGCGGCGTCGATGTTTGCCGCCGGCGCGACGATCCTGAACATGTCCGCGGCATCGAGCTCGGCCCATATCGAGATCAAGGATAATCGTGAGAACCTCTTGATCACCTCGACCGGCGGCGAGGGCAAGCTGAAGGTCTACATGGGTCGCGGTCAGGTCGACTACAGCTTCGAGGGTAATGATTCGGTCTACAACATCTCGGGCAACGCCCTGCCGCTGCCGCCGGTCAAGGCCGAGCTGAAGCGGGTCGGCATGCGGTTCGCCATGCCGCTGATCCCGATGGAGGAGCCCGGCGAACTGGCCTACGAGCTGCATCTGGAGGGCGTGACCGTGTCCGAGGAGGTCTGGGGCATGATCGACCCCGGCGGTGCCCTGCCGCGTGACCCGGCCGACATCATCCTGGTCGTCGAGAGCAAGAGCAAGGCGCTGGTCGATCTGACCAATCCGGAGGCCATGGCCCAGGCGGCGATGATGGGCCCGCCCTTCGAATTCCAGGATCTGCGTATCAAGGAGGTGACCCTGCGGCTGGCCGGTGCGGAGATCCATGCCGAGGGCAGCGCGGTCATCAACAATGACGGGCCGATGCCGGTGCCGGTGGGTGGCGTCGATGTCGAGATCAACGGCGTTCTGGGCGTGATCGAAAAGCTGCAGCAGATCGGGCTGATTCCGCC
>RFIR01000450.1 GCA_003695135.1 Alphaproteobacteria bacterium
GGCGCATCTTCGTGGTCAGCGCGTTGGTCGCGCCGCCGAGCGCGCCCCAGGCGGCGAGGATCACCGCCGTCGAGGCCGCGAGGTCGCGCAGCACGGTCGCGACGAAGCCGGTATTGTCGTTCATCGCCGGATCTCCAGAAGCGGGATGGAGGTGATGGAGCCGAGCCGCTCGAGATCGAGCGTCACGTCGAGCGTGTCGGTGTCGAAGCGGACTGGCACGTCGAATTCGAAGCCGGCAGTGATGGAGACGCCGGAGGCCGGGGCGGCGTTGAAGGTAACGAGGCCGGTGGTGGTGTCCACCGACCAGCCGCTCGCCTGCTCAACCCCGTCAATCGCAACCGCTACGCTGCCCGCGACCGGCTTGGTGATGGTCCGGGTCCAGGTCCGCCCGCCCGAGCTATAGGCCTTCACCAGCTGGAACGCTTTCGTTGCTCCGTCCCCGGTGCCGATGACCTGGTCAGTCGCCGAAGGCGTCGTGGACGGCAGGCAGGACTTGTAATCCGCCCAGTCCTTGAACCGGAAGCCATAAAGCCGCCCGTTCCGTGCCTCGAAGAAGGCGACCACCGCCGCCAGATCGTCCGCTCGGCGAATGCCATATGCGACATCGTAGCGCCGACGGCTGTTCGCCCAGCTGGCATTACGTTCCTCGTCGCCGGAGGCAAGCTCGACGATCTGCGTGCGCCGTTCGGGGCCGCCGCGCGCGCCGCGGCTGATGTCGTCGGGGAAGCGGACTTCGTGAAACGCCATCACATCCCCCGCCTGCCCAGCGAAACCGCCCGTGCGATGTCCGCCGCAATCTGTGCTCGGGACTGGCGGAAGCTCTCGGCGTCACGGGCCTGGATGGTGATGTTCACCGGCGCAGCCCGCGCGGGATCCGCCGCCACCTCGCGGCGCGAGAGCACCCGCTCGCCGCGCTGCAGGATGGCTGGCACCTCGTCGGGGCGCAGGCCCGCCCAGCCACCGGAATGCATCCGGGGGGCTGAGGCGAAAGCCATGGCCGGGACCATGCGCGACGGCGCTGGCCCGCCGACCACACCGCCCGCGTGGAACACCCCGGCAAGGAGCCCGCCAGCGCCGCCAGCCTTACCCAGCGCCCCGGAAAGGACGTTCGCCAGCGGGCCAAGCAGGAACCGCCGGGCCGATAGCTGCGCCAGATCTGCCATCATCGAGGCCACCAGCGAGCGGAAATTTATCCTTCCTGTGCGCACGAAATTCCCGACGGCCTGCTCGGCGCTTTGGAAGGCGCTCACCAGGCTGTCGCCGATCCCCTTGCCGAGATCGGCGGCCTTCTCGGCATAGGCGGTCAGCGAGCCCCTGGCTGCATCCAACCCGCTGGCCTGTTCTTCGACCTCTTGCCGGGTGGCACGCACCGCGGCGGCGGCGCGCCGCTGTTCGCGGTTCCACGCTGCCAGCGCCTGCTGGTTGCGGGCCACGGCCTCGGCATTGGCCACGTAAGCCTCACGCTGGCGACGCAATCCTTCCTGCAAGACCGGATCGGCGCCCGACACGTCGCCCACGCGGGCGTCGAACCGCGCCCCTGCCAGCGCCCCTGCAAGCCCGACCGGATCGTCCTTGTAATTCAGGCTGATTTCGCTCTCGCGCAGTGACGAGAAGCTTTGGGCCACCAGCGACATGGCGTTGCCGGCGGCACGCGCCAGCTCGTCCGCCAAGGCCGTCGCCTGGACCGCCGCATCGCCAACCGAAATCGATGCGTCGTCCATGGTCGCGCGGAACCGGATCGTGGCGAGCTCCGCGTCGGTCAGCTGCTGCAGCAGGGTGCGCTGCTCGGCAGTCATGTTCTCGAGCCCGCCCAGCGCCGCGATATAGGCCTCGCGCAGTCGATCGAGAGCTGTTGCTTGATCATCGATGCCGTTCGCGTCCCGCAGATCGGCCATCGCTCCGGCAAGGGCAACCGCATCCTGCATGGTGATGCCCAGCGCGTCCCTCAGCTCGTAGACCGGGCCGGTCAGTTGACCCACCGAGATCAGGCTGTTCTGCAGCTCGGAAATCTGGTTCATGATTTCGAGGTTGCGCCTGGCGTTGTCGCCCAAGTCCAGCCCCTCGCGTATCAGTTGGCGCTGCTCTTGCCGCAGCTGCTCGATTTCGGCGTTGACCCTGCCGACTTCGACCGCCGCATTCTCGAATTCGCTGCGGGTCAGGCTGCCGATTTCGCCGAGCGCATCGCGGGCGGCAGTCATGCCGACGGCGATCTGGTCAAGCGCCTCCAGCTTCGCCAGATCGCGCTGCACGACCAGGAGGGCGCGGGCCTCTCCGGCCAGCGCGCCGTATGTCCTGACCAGTTCGCTGGTAGGTGCCGCAGCTGCCCTTGCGCTGGTCGCATAGGCCGTGACGGCCGAGTCCAGCCCTTTTACCGTCTCGGCCAGCTTGTCTCCTGTCTCCGATGCAGACAGCATGTCGGCGACGAAGGGGCCAAGCACGCCGGCGACGATGCCGATGGCGATGCCAAGGCCTCCGAAGCCGAGCAGCAGGTCGGGCAGCTGAACGGTCAGGGCCCGGAAATAGTCGCCCGTGACCGCGCCCTGCTGGGCCACCTGGTTGAGTTGCAGACCCATGTTGCGCAGGGCATTCCGCGAACCACCCGCGGTGCGACCGAGAACGCCGAGGCGGCGGTTCAGCCCGTCCACTTCTCGCTCGACCATGGAA
>RFIR01000070.1 GCA_003695135.1 Alphaproteobacteria bacterium
CCGCCTACCCGCCCGAGGAACGCATCGCCCGCTGAACGCTCCGCCTGCGGCTCAATGTGCCACCGCGGCGGCCACGCTCTCGTCGATCATGCGGCCCTCGCGAAACCGCTCCAGCCCGAACGGCCCGGCAATCGGATCCTCGCCGCGCGCGAGCAGTCCCGCCGTGGCCCAGCCCGAACCGGGGATCGACTTGAACCCGCCCGTGCCCCAGCCGCAATTGACGTAGATGCCCTCGACCGGCGTCCTGCCGATGATCGGTGAGCGGTCGCCGGTCATGTCGACGATCCCGCCCCATTGCCGCATCATCTTCAGCCGCGACAGCATCGGGAAGGTCTCGACCAGCGCGCGCACCGTCTCCTCGACATGGTGGAAACTGCCGCGCTGGGTATAGTTGTTGAACCCGTCCGCGCCGCCGCCGATCACCAGCTCTCCCTTGTCGGACTGGCTGATATAGCCATGCACCGTGTTGGCCATCACCACGATGTCGAGACAGGGCTTGATCGGCTCCGAGACCAGCGCCTGCAGCGCCACCGATTCGATGGGCAGGCGGAACCCGGCCATCTCGGCCAGCACGCCCGAATGCCCCGCCACCACCAGGCACAGCTTCCCGGCCCGGATCTCGCCGCGGGTGGTCGACACGCTGCGTACCCGTCCGCCGGTGGTGTCGATGCCGGTCACCTCGCACTGCTCGATGATGTCAACGCCGAGATCGGAGGCCGCCCGCGCATAGCCCCAGGCCACCGCATCGTGGCGCGCCGTGCCGCCGCGCGGCTGCCACAACCCGCCCAGCACCGGGTAGCGCGGCCCGTGGATGTTGATGATCGGGCAGAGCTCCTTGACCCTCTCGGGTCCCACCAGCTCGGTATGGATGCCATTGAGCCGCGTGGCATGGGCGGTGCGCTTCATCGCCCTCAGCTCGTGCTCGGTCTGGCACAGCATCATCACGCCGCGGGGGCTGAACATGATGTTGAAGTTCAGCTCCTGGCTCAGCGTCTCGTAGAGCGTGCGCGACAGCTCGTAGATCGCCGCCGATTCGTCCTGCAGGTAGTTGGATCGGATGATGGTGGTGTTGCGCCCGGTATTGCCGCCGCCCAGCCAGCCCTTCTCCAGCACCGCGACGTTGCGGATGTTGTGGTTCTTCGCCAGGTAATAGGCGGTGGCCAGCCCGTGCCCGCCGGCGCCGACGATGACCACATCGTAATCGGTCTTCGGCTCGGGGCTGCGCCAAGCCCGGGTCCAGCCGCCATGATGGCGCAGCGCCTCGCGCGCCAGCGCAAACACCGAATAACGGCGCATTCTCGCCTCCATCCCTGCCAGGACGCCTGCCCGATCCTGCCCGAGCCACTAGCACCGCGCAAGCCCGGGCCATGGTCGCGAACCGGCGCCCTGCCGCCCGTTCCCGACAGCGGGCGCGGCAGGACTCGTGCATTGAAGATGCCCCGCCCGGCGGATAGTGTCGCGCACCTCTCGGGGACATCGGATGGACATGACGCTCTGGATCGCCATCTCCGTGCTGACCGCCGCCACGCTAGTCTGGCTGCTGGTGCCGTTTCTGGCCGGCCGCAGCAGGACGGCCAGCCGGGCCGAATACGACATGCAGGTGTTCCGCGACCAGCTGCGCGCGGTCGAACGCGACGTGGCCCGCGGCGTGCTGGGAGAGGCCGAGGCCGAAGCCAGCCGGACCGAGATCGCGCGCCGGCTTCTCGCGGCCGAGGCGGCGGCCGGATCGGAGGGCGCCGTGCGTACCTCGCCACGCTGGGCCCGCATTGCAGCGCTCGCGCTCATGTTCGTCATGCTGGCAGGGGCATTCCTGCTCTATACCGGCTCGCGAGAGGTTGTGCGCACGGCAGGGTTGAACGAGGAGGAAGTCGCTGCGCTGGAAAGGCGGCTTTCCTACGACTTCGCGATACCCCTGCCCGCGCGCAAGATCCCGATAAAGGGCTCGCTCGTCTTCGACGGCATCGGCGCCCCCTATCTGCCCGACGCACCGCTCGAAAAGCGCCTTGCCGGCCGACCGAGTCAGGATGCTCTCGAACTCGCGGCAATGCAGAACGGCGTTCCGGCCCGGCCGGAATTGCCCGCCGACATGGCCGAGACCGAAAAGCTGGTGGACCGGCTCCAGCAGATCCTCGAGCAGCGCCCGAACGACCTGCGCGGCCAACGGCTGCTTGCCGGCGCGCTGACCGGGCTCGGCCGCTATATCGAGGCGCGCAAGGCATGGGAGCGCGTGATCGCCCTCGCCGGACCCGAGATCAGGGCCGAGGATCATGCGAGCTATGCCGAGGCGCTGATCCTTGCCGCCAACGGCGTCGTCTCGATCACTGCCGAGCGCGCAATCAGCGATGCCTTGCAACTCGATCCCTCGCTGGCTTCGGCGCGCTACTATGCCGGTATCGCGCTGATCCAGTCCGAGCGTTACCGCCAGGCCTATGCGGTCTGGAACCGGCTCCTCGCCGACAGCCCGCCCGACGCCCCCTGGGTGCCGACCCTGCTCAGCCGGCTCAGGCCGCTCGCCCGTGCCCTCGGCCGGCCCGAACCGAAGCTGGCCGCGCCCGCGCCGGGTCCGACGCAGGAAGACGTGCGCGAGGCCGAAAGACTCTCGGCCGAGGAACGCGATGCACGCATCCGCTCCATGGTCGAGGGGATGGCCCAACGGCTGGAGGATGAAGGCGGCTCGCCGCAGGAATGGGCGCGGCTGATCACCTCGCTCGGCGTGCTGGGCGAGACCGAGCGCGCCGGAAAGACCTGGACCGAGGCGCGGCAGATCTTTGCCGACAAGCCCGATGCGCTGGCCATCGTCGACCGCGCCGCAAACTCGGCGGGCCTCGCCCCGCCGGCGCAGGAGTGAGGCGATGGCCGCGGCCATCAGCGACCTTCGGCAGGCACCGGAAACGGAACTGCCGCCGGGCGCGCTGATGGGGCTCGATCTGGGTGCGAGGACCATCGGCATTGCCGTCTCCGATATCCGGCAGAAGATCGTGACCCCGCTGAAGACACTGCGCAGAACCCGCTTCACCCGCGATGCCGAGGAACTGCTGGCGCTGGCCCGCGACCGGCAGGTGAGCGGTTTCGTGCTGGGCCTGCCGCTAAACATGGATGGCAGCGAGGGGCCGCGCTGCGACGCCACCCGTTCCTTCGCGCGCAGCCTCGCCCGGATGACGGACCTGCCCATCCTGCTCTGGGACGAACGGCTCAGCACCGCGGCGGCGGAAGAGACGCTGCGCGCCGCCGGGCTCTCGCATCGGCGCCGCGCCGAGGTGATCGACCACGTCGCGGCCGCGCATATCCTGCAATCCCTGCTCGACCGGCGGAGGGCAAGCCATGGATGACGCGCCCTGGCACCGCGACGAACCCGACAGCCCCTGCCAGAACGTCTGTCTCATCCATCCGCGGGCGCGCATCTGCATCGGATGCCACAGACGGCCCGAGGAAATCGCCGGCTGGGCGCGGCTCGGCGCCGGGGAACGCGCGCGAATCCGTGCCGAGCTTCCCGGTCGCGCCCATCTGCTGCGCGCCGCCGCCAACCGGCCGTCGCGGAGAAAACCCGGGAAATCAGCGGCAAATCGTGGCGAAAACCCGGAATCAGGGTCAACTTAACGCCTTGTTCACCTTGTAGACAAAGACTGGGGGAGCCAATGACGAGAGGACAGTTGCCGCATGATGAAACTCCTCACTGCGCTCGTTCTTCTCGCCCTTCCCCTGATCGTGCCTGCGGATTCCTTCGCCCTGCCCGGAGTTCTGCTGGTATTATGCGCGATGTCGCTCGCCGCCGTTCTCCAACGACTCGGCATCCTGCGCCGCCTCGCCGTCTCGCTCTGGCTCATGCCGCTGGCGGCGCTGGGTATCTCGTCCGCAATCCTTGAGATGGACCACCCCGATACCGCCGCGATACAGGATGGCCGCGCGCTGGCGATTGTCGAAACCGCACCGATGAACAGGGTGGCGAATCTCCCTGCCCCTCGGCGGGACGGGGCGCGGACCGTATCGCTCGCATCGGCGCTCCCGGCACGCTGACATCGTTCACCCGGTCGCGATCGGAGAAGCCCCGCCCGGCCCGGCGAGCGGCACAAAGCCCGATTGCCGGCAACCGACCGGCTCCGCTAGCATGATCCCGTGATCGCGAAATCGGGGCCCGGCGCGGTCGGCGGCATGATCGCACCGGCTCCTGCAGCCCGTGCGGTCACGCCCGGGCAGAGGGCATCGATGTGACGAGCCTGGATCAGCATCAGGTCGAGGCGGGGACGGGCTCCGGGCATGCCACCATGCCCAGCTTCACCACACGCGGGCTGACCAAGGTCTATGGCGAGGGGCGCTCGGCCGTTTACGCCCTGCGCGGCGTCGATCTGCAGATCCCGTCGGGCGAGATCGTGGTGCTGCTCGGCCCCTCCGGCTCGGGCAAGACCACGCTGCTCAACATCCTCGGCGGTCTCGACCGCTGCACATCGGGCGAGGTCTTCTTTCGTGACCGCAACCTGACCGCGATGACCGATGCCGAGCTGACCCGTTACCGGCGCAACCATGTCGGCTTCGTGTTCCAGTTCTACAATCTGATGCCGAGCCTGACCGCGCGCGAGAATGTCGAGCTGGTCACCGAGATCGCCGCCCGCCCGTTGGATGCGGCCGAGGCGCTGGCCCTGGTGGGGCTGAAGGAGCGGACCGATCATTTCCCGGCCCAGCTCTCGGGCGGCGAACAGCAGCGCGTCGCCATCGCGCGTGCCATCGCCAAGCAGCCCGACGTGCTGTTCTGCGACGAGCCGACCGGCGCGCTCGACAGCCAGACCGGCCGCGCCGTGCTGAGGGTGCTCGCGGATGTGAACGCGCGACTGGGCTCGACCGTCCTGATGGTCACCCACGCCGCCAGCACCGCGGCGATGGCCGACCGGGTGATCCACTTCGCCGATGGCGAGATCCGCAAGGTGGTGCGGAACCGGACCCGCCTGCCGCCCGAGGAGATCGAGTGGTGAGCCCGCTCGACCGCAAGCTGGCGCGCGATCTGTGGCGCATCAAGGGGCAGGCCGCCGCCATCGGCGCGGTGATCGCGGTCGGGGTGATGCTGCAGGTGATGATGTCGGGCCTCATCGTCTCGCTGGGCGAGACGCGCGATGCCTATTACAGCCGCTACCGCATGGCCGACATCTTCGCGCCGCTGACACGCGCACCCGATCACATCGCTGACCGTCTCGCCGCGCAGCCCGGCGTCTCCACCGTGCAGACCCGCGTGACCGGCCGCGCGCTCATCCACATCCCGACCCAGATCCTGCCGATCCAGGCCCGGGCCATCTCGCTGCCCGATCTCGGCCGCCCGGCGCTCAATGACGTCTATCTCGCCGACGGGCGCATGCCCGAACCCGGCCGCCGCGACGAGATCCTGCTGTTGCGCAGTTTCGCCGTGGCCCATGGCCTGCACCCGGGCGAGCGTCTGGACGCGACCATGAACGGGGCGCGGCGCAGTTTCCGCATCGTTGGTCTGGCGCAGAGCCCGGAGTTCCTCTACCCCACCCCGCCGGGCGAATTCGTGCCCGACGATGCCCGCTTCGCGGTGATCTGGATGCGACGGGCCGGCATCGCGGCCGCCTTCGACATGAAGGGCGCCTTCAACGAGGCCCTGCTGACGCTGGCCCGCGGGGCCGATGAGGATGCGGTGCTCGCCGCGGTCGATCGGGTGCTCAAACCCTATGGCGGCTCCGGCAGCTACGCCCGCGCCGATCAGCTGTCCAACCGCTACCTGTCAGAGGAGATCGGCGGGCTGCGCGCCATCGCGGTCGGTGTGCCGCCGGTCTTTCTCGCCGTCGCCGCCTTCCTGCTCTACATCGTCATCGGACGGATGGTGCAGGCCGAACGCGAGGAGATCGGACTGCTCAAGGCGTTCGGATACGGCAACACCCGGATCGGCGTGCATTATTTCAAGCTGATCCTGATCATCGCCACGGTGGGCGCCGGCTTCGGCTGCCTCGGCGGCATCGTCAGCGGGCGGGGCATGGTCATCGTCTATACCCATTTCTTCAAGTTTCCCTTCCTCGTCTTCCAGCTCGACCCGGCCTCCTTCGTCAGCGGCGTGACCGTCAGCATCCTCGCCGCCTCGGCCGGCGGGCTTCTGGTCCTGCGCCGGGTGTTCGCCCTGACCCCGTCGGAGGCCATGCGCCCGCCTGCCCCGCCGAGCTACCGGCACAGCGGGCGGATCGGCGCCGGGCTGATCCGGTTTCTCGATCAGCCCAGCCGCATGATCTGGCGCCGCCTGACCCGCCAGCCGGCACGCATGCTCGGCGCCAGCTTCGGCATCGCCTCCGGAATGGCGCTGTCGGCGGGGATGCTCACCATCTATGCCGGTTTCGATCGCGCCATCGAGCTGACCTTCGCAGTGCTCGACCGCAGCAAGCTGAAGGTGAGCTTCGTTCACCCCGTCGGCGAAAAGACGCTTCTGGAACTGGCGCGCCTGCCCGGTGTCGACCGGGTCGAGCCTGTGCGCTACGTGCCGGTCATCCTGCGGAACGGGCAATTCACCCGCCGCGGGGCGCTGACCGGCCTGCCCCGGCAGTTCGAGCTCAATCGCGCGCTCGATGCCGACATGCGCCCCATCCGCCTCACCGGCGGCGGCATCGTGCTGTCCTCGGTCCTGGCCCGGCTGCTGGCGATCCGGGCCGGCGAGACGCTGCGCGTGGAGGTGCGCGAGGGCCGCCAGCCGGTGCTGGAAATCCCCGTCGTGGGTATTGCCGAGACCCTGCTCGGCACGCCGGCCTACATGGATCTCGAGGGCCTGAACCGCAAGCTGCGCGAGCCGGGACGGGTCTCCGGCGCCGCGCTGATGATCGACGAGGCGCGGCGCGACGACATCTACCGCGCACTCAAGGGCATGCCGGTTGTGGCCGGCATCTCGCTGAAGGATCAGGCGCGCCGGGCGTTCCAGAAGATGATGGATCAGGGGGCGGGCGCGACACGGTTCATCATGGGCGCGATCGCCTTCGTCATCACCTTCGGCATCGTCTACAACGCCGCCCGCATCGCCTATGCCGAACGGGCCCGCGATCTGGCCAGCCTGCGGGTGATGGGGTTTACAAGGGCCGAAACCGCCTATGTCCTGCTCGGTGAACTGGCGGTGGTCACGCTCATGGCGCTGCCGCTCGGCACCGTGATGGGCTATTTTCTCTCCTTCGGGCTGGCCGCGCTGTTCTCCACCGATCTCTACCAGATCCCGGCCTATATCCAGCCGGCAAGCTTCGGTCAGGCCATGCTGGTGGTCATCGGCGCCGCCATCGTCTCCGGCTGGCTGGTCAAGCGCGATCTCGACCGGACCGACCTCATCAGTGCGCTCAAGACACGGGAGTGAGCCAGGTGCCGCAACGAAAGACACGCTCCCGGCTGTTTCTGGGACTCGCCACCGCCCTGCTGATCGGCGGCGCGCTGACGGCCGCCTTCTGGCCCCGGCCCGTCCTCGTCGATCTCGGCGAAGTGACCCGCGGGCCGATGAAGCTGACCATCGACGAGGAAGGGCGCACAAGGGTCAGCGAGCCATATGTGGTCTCCACCCCCATCGCCGGCCGGCTGCAGCGGCTGGAGGTCGATCCCGGCGACCGGGTCGAGAAGGGCAGGACCGTGATCGCCCACATGCTGCCGACCAACCCCTCCGCGCTCGACATCCGAACCCGCGAACAGGCGCAGGCCGCGGTGCAGGCCGCCCAGGCCGCATTGCGCCTGGCGCGCGCCGATCTCAACGCCGCCAAGGCCCGGCGCGATCTGGCCCAGGCCGAGTATCAGCGCGCCGTTCGCCTCGCGCGCAGCAAGATCATCAGCCAGGCCGCGCTCGACCGCGCCCGGCAGAATTTCCGCGTCGCCTCCGCTGCGGTCGACACCGCCGAGGCGGCCATCGCCATGCGCGAGGCCGATCTGGCCAATGCCCGCGCCCAGCTCATCGGCTTCGACGATCGCGGGCTTGCCAGAGCCCTGCGCAACGGGCGCGGCGAGGACATTCCCCTTTACGCCCCGACCGACGGGCGCATCCTGCGCATCATGCAGGAAAGCGAGACCACCCTGCCGGCCGGAACGCCGATCATGGAGATCGGCGATGTCGAGAAGGATCTGGAGGTGGTGGTCGAGCTCATATCCTCCGATGCGGTCAGGATCGCGCTCGACGCCCCGGTGATCATCGATGACTGGGGCGGTCCGCAGCCGCTGAAGGGCCGGGTCAGGCGCATCGATCCCTTCGCCGTCACCAAGGTCTCGGCGCTGGGTGTCGAGGAACAGCGCGTCCCCGTCACCGTGGCCCTGACCAGCCCGCCGGAGGAGCGGCGCGGGCTGGGCCATGGATACCGGGTCGAGGCGCGCATCATCGTCTGGCAGAGCGATGACGCGGTGCGCGTGCCCTCGGGCGCGCTGTTCCGAAAGGGGGAAGGCTGGGCGGTGTTTCGCGTCGTCGATTCCGTGGTGAAGCTGACCCCGGTGCGGATCGGGCATGACAACGGGGTTATGGCTGAAGTGCGCGAAGGGCTGGCGCCCGGCGATACGGTCGTGCTCTACCCCTCCGCCGCCGTCACCGACGGCAGGACGGTCGCCCCGCGCCAGCTGGAGTGAGAGGCAGTCCCCAACCGTCGCCGGGCTTCACAGGCCGATCTCCAGCGCCGGTTGCGCGAATGCAGCCCGCGCACAGGGATGTTCGTCCAGTATCTCCCGCGATCCCGGCACCCGATCGATGATCAGCCGTCCGGCCTCCCACACCGCAACGCCATCGACGCGGATGGTGGCATCGACCACGTTCCAGGAAATCTCGCCCGGCGCATAATCGCCGCAGGTGTGGAAATGCAGCAGCCGGGGATTGCCGAAAGCCGCGCCGCCCCAGCGCATCAGATCCTCGGCGGCCGGCCTGCCATAGGCGCAGCCCGGATGAATGCCGGGGTGCCATGAATGCACCAGATCCCGCTCGATGCCGAACAGCGCCGCAACCCGGTCGTACTGCGCCTCGGCCCGTCGCACATCGCTGGCGCTGCCGAAAAACCCGATCAGGCGCCGCCCCTCGAATTCGGCCAGAACCCGGCCCTCGAATGTCACCGAATAGGGCTCGTAGAAGCGCGAGCCGGTTCCGGTCAGAAATCCCGGCAGCGCCACCCGACCCGAAAACCCCCCGGCCGGGATCGGGGTGATGGTCGGCATCGGAAAGCGGCGGATGGTGACATCGGGCCCGGCATCGAAGCCCGGTGCGGCGCCGGCAAAATCCGTCCCCGCGGGACAGGTGACGTGGATGTGGCCGGCTTGGGAGAGCAGCGCCTGCACCCTGTCCCGTATCGCCAGGAATGCCGCGTAATCGGCGGTCCCGAAGCCCGAGGCCAGCATCCGCCGGTCGAGCGCATAGCACACGCTGACCCGGCCGCGGCCGCTTTCGGGCGCAAAGCGCAGCTGATCGCCGATCCGGGCGAGGAAAATCGCATTCCCCCCGCCGGTCAGATCGCCCGGCCGCGCCGCGATCGCCCCCGCATCGGCGACGACCGGCACTTCGCGCAGCCGCGCCTCGATGCCCAGCTCCCCGGCAACCCGCGCGAGAACCGCCGGAAGGCCGGGGTCGTAATAGCCCGCATCGGGCGGCTCGTGCAGGATGGTGACACGGTCGCCTGCCCGCAGCCCGGCGCAGCGGCACAGCAGATTGCGCGCGCCGGCCTTCAGCTTCGCCTCCGGCAATGCTCCTTCGACCGCCATGTCCCACCCGTTTTCCCGGCCGTCAGCATTGCATGAATCGCGTGTTCACCGCAACGTGATTGCATCGCCGCAAACGGCGGATCCATCCGGGATTCGCGACGCAGCGAGACGGGTGGGCACGGGGCCGCCACGCGGCCCCGATCCGGCATTCACTTCACGCCGTTGTATTCCAGCCGCAGCCCCTTGGCCGTGCGCGGGGCAAAGCCCTTCCAGTAATTGTGCTCGGGCTTGGGGGTTCCATCCTCGTTCAGCGCGAACACGCCGTCATTGGCGTTCTCGATCAGATCGAGATAGGCGGCCCTGCCCTCGTCGCCCTTCAGCTGCCAGTCGATGAAAGCGGTGGCGAAATGCTGCAGGATGTTGTTCATCCGGTTGGTGTCCCACACCGCATCGGCATAGTGCTCGAAGGGCACGAAATCGAGGCTTTCGACCGGTTTCCAGCTTTCCTCCGGCGCCGGGATCGGCGCAGCCGCATTGTGATTGGCATTCTCGAAGGTCAACAGCCAGGCCGGCGCATTCACCGTCTCGGCATAGATCACCCGGATGCCGTTCTGGTAATCGGCGATGTCGTCGACACTTCCGCCGACATAGAGGATCGGCCGGTCGATCCCGGCCAGCCCGGCCGCATCCCACAGCCCGTATTGCCGCCCCCAGGGCGCGATGGAGATGAAGGCGCGGAACCGCGGATCCATCAGCGCCTCATGCGACTCCGAGCCGGCCAGATGCGCGGCGAGCAGCCCCCGCGGTGTGCCCCAGCTCAGATCGACCGCGGTCTGGGTCACACCGCCGCCGGCCGAGATCACCGCGCCATAGGCGCCCATCGAATAGCCGATCAGCACCGCGCGCGAGGCATCGACGATGCCGTTGAGAAAGCTCGACGGATCGCCGCCCAGCCGCGCCAGCTCGTCGAGCACGAAACGGGTGTCCAGCGGGCGGTTGAGCAGGGTCGAGCCGAATGCCACCTTGTGCTGATAGACCGAATCGGGGTGGTCGATCGAGGCGACGACATAGCCCTTCGAGGCGAGGTTCTCGGCCAGATGGCTGAGCAGGAACCGGTTGCCCGGATAGCCATGCGAGATGATCACCACCGGCCAGGCGGTGCCGGTCGCCGGCGCCGCATCGCGCTGCGCGCGGCCATGCAGCGTCACCGCGGTCTCGCCGTCGCGCAAGAGCACGCCCTCATAGGGCGTCGGCGCCCCGTCCTCGGCGGTCGGATACCAGACCTCCACCGTGATCGGCCGGTCGTAATGCGGAATCGCCTCCGCAGTTACATTGACCACGTCGATCTGGTCCTTGTGCACCAGATGCAACGTGCGCACGCCGATGGCATGCGGCCCGTACGCAGCCAGTTCCGGCGCGTCGGGCCGGATCCTGTCGATCCGGTTGGTCTGGGCCGTCGCCGGGACGGCGATCAGCGCCGCGACAATACTCAGGGCCAGGATTTTCATGGGGGCTTCCTCCTTCGCTGCGATGCGGCGGTGTCGTCCCTCCGCACCCGGCCCGAACGGTGGCACGAAAGACCGGCCCGGCAAAGAAAAAAGGGCGGCCCCGCAGGGCCGCCCCGATCGATCCTCCGAAATCCGGGCTCAGCTTCCCGGCTTGATGGTCGCGACCAGCTTCCACACCCCGCCTTCGGCCGAGGAGACAAAGATCTCGTCAGCGGCGACGTGATCGGTCGCGCTCATGCTGACGGTGTTGCCGGCGATCTTGTCCTCGTAATGCAGCGATTCCATCGCCTTGATGAAACCCTCGCGGGTGAGGTCGGGACCCGCGGCTTTCAGCGCGCGCACCATCAGCTCGGCCGCCGAGCGGCCCAGCATCGCCGCGGTCTCCGCCTTCTCGCCGGTCGCGGCGGTGAAATCCTCGGCCCAGGCCTTGACCTCGGGCACATCCATGCGCTGGGTCACGTCGGGGTAGCCCGATCCGGCATAGAAGGGCAGCGTCACGCCGTTCTTGGCCAGCGCGCCCGCCACGACCGGAATGAACCCGGCAGAGGAGACGACGAAGCTCATGTCGGTCAGCCCCATCTTCTGCGCCGTCACCGCCACGGTGATCAGCTGACGCACGCCCAGCGCCATGGCGATGGTGCGGCAGCCCGCCTCATGCAGCTTGCCCAGCGCCCCGGTGAAGTCCTGCTCGTCGCCCTTGTGGGTGGTCTCGGCCAGATAGGGCATGCCATGCGCCGCGGCCTCGTCCTTCATCGCGCTCTGCACCTCGGTGCCGAAATCGGTGGGCAGATACATCGCGCAAAGACCCGTGGCGCCCTTCTCCTCGATCAGATATCTGATCGCGGCGCGGGTGTGATCGTAATAGAAGGCCGTGCCCATGAACTTCCACGGCTCCAGCGGCTCGACCATCTGCCGCGCCGCCGTCAGCGGGCTGACATTGGGAATGCCCTTCGGCCCCATCAGCTTGAAGGCGGCAAGGTTGGTAGGCGTGCCGAGATTGAGCAGCATGGCGAAGACATGGTCGCCATTGATCAGCTTGTTGGCGGCCTGAACCGCCTTTGGCACCTGATAGCCGTGATCCTCGACGATATAGGTGATCTTTCGCCCGTGAACG
Source organism: Alphaproteobacteria bacterium (assembly GCA_003695135.1). Taxonomy (GTDB): domain Bacteria; phylum Pseudomonadota; class Alphaproteobacteria; order Rhodobacterales; family Rhodobacteraceae; genus J013. Next base: position 12,244 of record RFIR01000070.1, read on the forward strand.
CCGCCCGCGGCGTTGACCTGGTCGAAATAGTGCTGGGCGGCCTTGACCGCGGGCACCGAGAAGGCGGCGAAGATGCCGGAGAGATCGTGGAACCCGCCGATCTTGATCTCGGTGTCGCTCACCCCCTCGGTCTCGGCCAGGGCCGGGCCCGCAAGGGCCAGCGCGGCGGCTGCCGCTGCCAGAAGTCGTTTCATCCCGTTTCCTCCCTTTGTCGGATGACCCAGACTAGCCGGGCTTTGCCTGCCAGACCAGATGCGGTTCAGTACATGGTGTCGATCAGCGCCTTGTGACGCTGCTCGACGAAGCTGCGCTTGAGCTTCATGGTCGGTGTCAGCTCCTCGTCCTCGGCCGTCAGCAGGATGTCGATCAGGCGGAAATCCTTGATCTGCTCGACCCGGGCGAATTCGCGGTTGACCTCCGCCACCACCCCGCCGATCAGCTCCACCACCTCCTTCGCCCGGGTCAGCGAGGCGAAATCGGCAAACGGCACCTGGTGGTCCTGGGCGAATTTCTCCACGTTTTCCTGGTCGATCATGATCAGCGCGGTCAGGTATTTGCGCCGGTCGCCGATGATGACGGCATCGGAGATGTAGGGCGAGAACTTCAGCCGGCTCTCGATCTCGGCCGGGGTGATGTTCTTGCCGCCCGCGGTGATGATCACGTCCTTCAGCCGCCCGGTGATGGTCAGGCAGCCGTGATTGTCCAGCCGGCCCAGATCGCCGGTATGCAGCCAGCCATCGGCAGTGATGGTCTCGGCGGTCTTTTCGGGCTTGTTCCAGTAGCCCTGAAAGATGTTGGGACCGCGCACCAGGATCTCGCCCTCGGGCGAGATGCGGACCTCGCAGCCCGGCAGGGGCGGGCCGACGGTGCCGATATGGTTGTCGTGGACCGGATTGACGGTGGCCACGCCCGAGGTCTCGGTCATGCCGTAGCCCTCGATCAGCGGCACGCCGATGGCGCAGAACCAGCGGATCAGGTCGGGCGAGATCGGCGCCGCGCCGGTGGTCCCGCGCCGCATCCGCGCCATGCCCAGCAGGTTGCGCAGGTTGCGCAGGACCAGAAGATCGGCGAGCCCGTACACTGCGCGCGCGGCCAGCCCCTGCCGGCGCCCCTCCTCCTGCGCCCGCACCCGCTTGAGGCCTTGCGCAATCGCCCAGTCGAAGGCCAGCCGGCCGATGCCGGTCGCCTCGGATCGCATGATCATCACGCGCGAATAGATCTTCTCCCAAAGCCGCGGCACGGCGGTGAAGACGTTGGGGCCGACCTCCTGCAGGTTCTCGAACACGGTCTCGGGGCTCTCGGCGAAATTGACCGTCGAGCCGACCGCGATCGGGTTTTCCACCGAGACCAGCCGTTCCAGCACATGGCACAGCGGCAGGAAGCACAGCTGCTCGTCGCCCGGCAGATAGTCGAGGATCTGCAGCCCGGCCTGAAGCTGGTAGATCATGTTGCGATGGCTGATCATCGCCCCCTTGGGCGGCCCGGTGGTGCCCGAGGTGTAGATCAGCATGCGGGTGTCTTCCGGCCCGGCCGCCTCCAGCTCGGCCTCGAAACGATCCGGCTGCTTCTCAATCTCTTCTGCGCCGAGCGCGGTCAGCTCGTCGAGGAACATCACCTTGGGGTCGGAGAAATGCCTGAGCCCGTCGCGGTCGAACACGATGACCCGTTCAAGACCCGGCATCCGCTCGCGCGCCTCCAGGAACTTGTCGAGCTGCTCGTCATCCTCCACGAACAGGAAGCGCGCCCCGGAATCCTCCACCAGATAGGCCAGCTGCGCGGCGCTGTCTGTGGTGTAGACGCCCGAGGGGATGCCGCCGACCGCGGCGATGCCCATGTCGCAATAGAGCCACTCGCGCCGGTCCTCGCTGAGGATCTGCACCGGCTCGCCCCGCTTCAGACCCAGCGCGATCAGCCCCATGCCGATGCGGCGCGCGCCCTCGTAATACTCGCGCCAGCTATAGGCCTGCCAGATGCCGAATTCCTTTTCCCGGTGCGCGGTAGCCTCGCCCTTCTCGCGGCAGCGCTTCGCCCACAGCTTTACGATGGTGTCGCAGCCATCCACCGTGATGATGTCGTCTGGATGGGGGGTGCCGTCGGCCATGCCTACCTCCAGGTCTTGCGCCGCTTCCAGCGCCTCTGTCCGCGCTGGGTCTCGCCCTGCTGGCCCAGATAGAACTCCTGAATGTCCTCGCTGGCGAGCAGCCTTTCGGACGTGCCGGCCATCACGATACGGCCCAGCTCCAGCACATAGCCGAAATGCGCCGTGTGCAGCGCCACATTGGCGTTCTGTTCCACCAGCAGCATGGTCACACCCTGCTCGGCATTCAAGCGTTTGATGATGTCGAAAATCTCGTCGGTCAGGATCGGCGACAGCCCCAGCGACGGCTCGTCGAGCAGCATCAGCCGCGGCCGGGTCATCAGCCCGCGGCCGATCGCCAGCATCTGCTGCTGACCGCCCGAAAGCGTGCCCGCCGGCTGGTCGCGCCGCTCGCGCAGGACCGGGAAATAGCCATAGACCATCTCCATGTCGTCGCCCAGCTGCGCATCGCGGCGGGTAAACGCGCCCATGCGCAGGTTTTCCTCCACGCTCAGGAAGGGGAACACCTCGCGCCCCTCCGGCACATGCGCGAGGCCGCGCCGGACCACCTCGGCCGGATCGCGCCCGTCGATGCGCTCGCCCAGCAGGGTGATCTGGCCCTTCTCGGGGTCCATAACGCCCGAGATCGTCTTCAGAAGCGTGGTCTTGCCCGCGCCGTTGGCGCCGAGGATGGTGACGATCTGCCCCTCCTCGACCGACAGCGACACCCCGCGCAACGCCATGATCGCGCCGTAGAAGGTCTCGACATTCTGCACGTCGAGAACGACCGTCATCGGCCCGCCCCGCCCGGCGCGCCGGTGCCCAGATAGGCCTCGATGACATCGGGATGCGACTGCACCTCGGCCGGGCTGCCCAACGTCAGCGGACGGCCATTGGCCACGGCCAGCACCCGGTCGGAGACCTGGGCGACGAGGTTCATGTCGTGCTCGACCATCAGGATGGTCAGCCCCATCTCGTCGCGCATGTCCTCGATCCAGAAGGCGACGTCCTGCGTCTCTTCCACCGACAGACCCGAGGCCGGCTCGTCCAGGAGCAGGAGCTTGGGCCCGGTGGCCAGCGCCCGGCCGATCTCGACCACCTTGCGCACGCCATAGGGCAGCCCCGCGATCAGCTTGTCGCGATGGGCCTCCAGCTCGAGAAAGTCGATCACCCGCTCCACCGCGGCGCGATGGGCCCGCTCCTCGCGCCGCACGCGCGGGGTGAACAGGATGTCCTCCACCCAGCTCGTGCGCCGATGGGTGTGCCGGCCCATCAGGAGGTTCGACAGCACGGTGGAATGATCGAACAGCTCGATGTTCTGAAAGGTGCGCGCGATGCCCAGCCCGGCGATCTGATGCGCGGCCAGCCCGGTAATGTCGCGCCCGTCGAAGCGGATGCGCCCGGCGCTTGGCTCGTAGAAGCGCGAGATCAGGTTGAAGATGGTCGATTTGCCCGCCCCGTTCGGGCCGACGATGGTGAACACCTCGCCCGGCTCGACGCTGAAGGAAATGCCGTCGACGGCCCTTACCCCGCCGAAGGCGATCGCCAGATCCTCCACCTCCAGCAGGCTCACCGCATCCGCTCCGTCTTCAGATAACTCTTCTGGCGGCGGAACATGTCGCGGCGATAGAGCGGGAAGAGGTCGAAGAAGGTCCGCGTCTTCAGCCAGCGCCCGTAAAGCCCCATCGGCTCGTAGATCACGAAGACCACGAGGATCACGGCAAAGATCAGCGTCTCCAGCCCCGGATAGCCGGAGGTGTCGATGCCCGAGAAATCGCGCAGGATCGACAGCAGCTGCGGCACGGCGGTGATCAGGATCGCGCCCAGAAACGCCCCCTGGATGAAGCCCAGCCCGCCGATGGTGACCACCAGCAGCAGGTTGATGGAGATGAAGATCGAGAACGCCTCGTAGTTGAACACCCCCAGATAATGGCCCATCAGCGCGCCGGCCAGCCCGGTCACCCCGCAGGACAGGCCGAAGGCCAGCGTCTTGGTGCGCGCCACGTTGATGCCCAGCGCCCGGGCCGAGACCTCCGAATCGCGCACCGCCAGAAAGCTGCGCCCGGTCGGGCTGCGCAGCAGATTGGCATAGCCGAGCGTGACCAGCACCACCACGGCCAGACACAGCCAGTAGAAATTCGTCAGATGCCCGTAGCGCTCGAACGAGAGGCCGAGGATAGAGATGTCGGCGACCACCAGCCCGCCGACCCCGCCGGTGATCGGCTCGGCCAGGATGACGGTCTCCTCCACGATCACGAACAGCGCCAGCGTGGCGATGGCCAGATAGATGCCCGACATGCGGATGGCCGGAATGGCGACCAGCGCGCCAAAGAGCCCGGTGATCAGCCCGGCCAG
>RFIR01000451.1 GCA_003695135.1 Alphaproteobacteria bacterium
CGCCGCCTCCAGCTCCTCCTCGGCCAGCTGCATGAAGTTCTCGATCATGATGTCGGCAGTGGCGTTGATCGAATTGCCCTGCATGGTCACCGAGCGCGACCCGCCGGTGCCGCCGCCCTTGGCGATGCGGTCCGAATCGCCCTGCACGAAGCGGATCTTCTCGAACGGGACGCCGGCGCGCTGGTGCAGGATCTGGGCGAACACCGTCTCGTGGCCCTGCCCGTTCGACTGGGTACCGACATAGAGATCGACCATGCCGTCTTCGGCGAACTCGATCTTCGTGGTCTCGTTCTGATCGCCGAGGATCGATTCGATGTAATAGCAGGTCCCCAGCCCGCGCAGCTTGCCGCGGGCGGCCGATTGGGCCTTGCGCGCGGCAAAGCCGGCCAGATCGGCCTCCTTCTCGGCCCGGCGCAGCACGCGGTCGAAATCGCCGACATCGTAGATCTCGCCCGCCGCCGAGGTGTAGGGAAACTTTTCCGGCGGAATGAAGCTCTTGCGCCGAAGCTCCAGCGGATCGACGCCGAGCTGGCGGGCGGAATAGTCCATCAGCCGTTCCAGCGCATAGATCGCCTCCGGCCGGCCGGCGCCGCGATAGGCATCGACGGGCGTGGTGTTGGTGAAGACGCCGATCACCCGCATGAAGGCGGCCTGCACGTCATAGACGCCGGGAAACACCCGGCTGGCCACGAAGCCCGGCACAAGCTGGGCGAAGGCCGAGCAATAGGCGCCCAGATTGGCGGTGCAGTCCACCCGCAGCCCGATCAGGCGATGATCGGCATCGAATGCCGCCTGCATTCGGGTGACATGGTCGCGCCCGCTGACGTCCGAGACCATCCCCTCGCTGCGATCGGCCACCCAGTGCACCGGCTGCCCCAGCCGCCGCGCCGCCTCGGCGACGATGAAATGCTCGGGATAGTCGAAGGCCTTGGTGCCGAAGCCGCCGCCGACATCGGGGTTGATGACGCGCACATGATCGGGATCGAGCCCGAGCTTCTTGGCCAGCGAGGCCTTTTGCATCCACACGCCCTGGCCGTTGATGGTCACGGTCAGCTTGGCACCGTCCCACTGGGCGGTCGCGCCGCGCGTCTCCATCGGGTTGGAGATCACCCTGTTGTCGATCAGATCGAGCGTCACCCGATGCGCCGCGGCGTCGAATGCGGCGGTGGTGGCCGCCTCATCGCCGATCGACCAGTCGAAGCAGATATTGTCGGGCGCCTCGTCATGCACCGCCGGCCCGCCGGTGGCGGTGGCGACATGGGCGGGACGCTCGCGATATTCGACCTCGATCAGCTCGGCGGCATCGCGGGCTTGGGCCAGCGTGTCGGCGATGATCGCGGCAACCGGCTGGCCGACATGGCGCACGCGGCCGGTGGCGAGGATCGGGGTGATCGGGGTGGCGACGGGCGAGCCGTCGCTGTTTTCGGTGGTGAAGTAGTCGATGCTGTTTTCCACCGCGCCTTCAAGATCGGCCGCGGTCAGGATCAGCCGCACACCCGGTGCCGCCGCCGCCTCGGCGGTGTCGATCGAGACGATGTCGGCATGCGCCTCGGGCGAGCGGAGGATGAAGGCCCGCAGCGCATTGGCCGGCGCGATATCGTCGATGTAGCGCCCCTTGCCGGTCAGGAGGCGGACATCCTCGACGCGGCGCACGGGCTGGCTGACCCCGAATTTCATCATCGCTCGCTCCTCCTTGCAGAATCACCGGTCGAGCCTAGCGTTTCGGCGGCCGACGTCCACGCCCTTCGCCCGCCCCCTACCCGATTGAAGCCGCTCTCCGGCAATTCGTCACAAATCCGAAAGTTTTGTCTTGCCAGCCCGGTCAATTGTGGCAGAATTGGGGCCAAAGCACGGCAAATATGGCCGCATCGGGGCGGCGGTGCCGGAATACGGACCCCGGGGGGGCACGGCAAGAAGATGCACGGGATGGGTATGATGCGCGTCTTGGCCAGAACATTGGGCGTAGGCTCCTGCGTGGCGGCAATCAGCATGTTGGCATGGGTCAGCGCCCGCAGCGCGGCATGGGATATCGGCCAGATCGAGCTGATGCGCAGCGTGCATGCCGGCCTGCAATGCGCCGTGGACCGCTCCGGCAGCCTGCCCGAATCGCTGGACCCCGACGCGCTGCCGCGGCTGTGCCGCAACCTGATCGGAACCGAGGCGGTGATGGCGATGACCACGCCGCATCGGCTCGGCTATCTGCGGATCGACGAGACCAGCTACCGGCTGTGCGCGATCTTCCGCGGCCGCGTGCCCGACCGCGCCGAGATGGGCCTGCCGGTCGATGCCAGCGGCTGCCTCGAAGAGACCGTGCGCGATCCCGCCACCAGCGCCCGGCGCCGGCATCCCCGCGCGCGCAAGGTGTGATCGCGCCTCGGGCCCGACTCCCTCAGCCCGCCGGTCCGTAAAGTTCCGCCTCGCGCGCCAGCACCTCGGCCGCGCGCGGGATCGGCGCCACCGCGCCCAGCCCCGACACGGTGCCGGCAGCGATAATCGCGGCACGCCGCGCCGCCAGCACCGGATCGCCCGTCTGCAGCCACCAGGCGAGGAAGCCGCCGGCGAAGCTGTCGCCCGCCCCGGTGGAATCGACCGGCTGCGCCGGGGCGGCCGGTATCGTCTGCACCCCGGCCGGTCCGGCCAGATGGCAGCCCTGCGCGCCCATGGTGACCAGCACGATTTCCGGCCCGCGCCGGCGGTAGAATTCGCCTATGGCCTCCGGCTCGCCCAGCCCGGTCAGATGGAGGCTGTCCTCAATGCTGGTCACCACGATTCGCACCCGTTCCAGCGTGCCGAGAATCACCCGCCTTGCGGTCTCGGCATCCCACAGTTTCAGCCGCAGATTGGTATCGAGCGATACCGTCACCCCCGCCTCGGCAGCAAGATCGATTGCGGCCAGCGACGTCCTTCGCAGATCGGGCGAGACGGCCAGCGTGATCCCGCTCAGATGCAGGCAGCGCGCGGCGCGGATCGCATCGGCCGGCAGATCGTCGGGCCGCATCAGGCTGGCCGCCGAGCCGGCGCGGTAATAGGTGAAGAA
>RFIR01000452.1 GCA_003695135.1 Alphaproteobacteria bacterium
CAGCTCGTCGCTGGTCAACGCCGCGACCTGGGCGCTGATGCTGACCGGAAGGGTGCTGCGCGAGCCGGCCGAGCCCGGCCTCGCCGCCATCCTGCGCGGGGCGGTCAAACGGCTGGGCGAGCCGGTGATCCGCACCGCCGCGCGCCAGGCGATGCGCGAGATGGGCCGGCAGTTCGTGCTGGGCCAGACCATCGCAGAGGCGCTGGAGAACGGCGAGGAATGGACACGCCGGGGCTTTACCTATTCCTATGACATGCTGGGCGAGGCGGCGATGACCGCCGGCGACGCGCGCGCCTATCACGAAGCCTATGCGAAGGCGATCGCCGCGCTGGCACCGCTTTGTACCGGCGATGTGCGCGACAATCCCGGCATCTCGGTCAAGCTCTCCGCCCTGCATCCGCGCTACGAGATGGGCAAGCGCGACCGCATGCTGGCCGAGCTGGTCCCGGCCCTCGCCCGGCTGGCCCATCAGGCGCGCGCCGCCGGCATGGGCTTCAACATCGACGCCGAGGAGGCCGACCGGCTCGATCTCTCGCTCGACATCGTCGAGGCGGTGCTGTCCGATCCCGGGCTGGCCGGCTGGGACGGCTTCGGGGTGGTGGTGCAGACCTACAGCCGCCGCGCCGCGCCGCTGATCGACTGGCTCTACGCGCTGGCCGAAAGGCTCGATCGGCGCATCATGGTGCGGCTGGTCAAGGGCGCCTATTGGGACAGCGAGATCAAGCGCGCCCAGGTCGACGGGGTGCCCGACTTTCCCGTCTTCACCTCCAAGCCTGCCACCGACATCGCCTATATCTGCTGCGCGCGCCGGCTGATCGGCATGACCGACCGCATCTATCCGCAATTCGCCACCCACAACGCCCATACCGCGGCGGCGGTGCTGGAAATGGCACCCGACCGGGCGGCGTTCGAGTTCCAGCGGCTGCACGGTATGGGCGAGCGGCTGCACTCGCTGTTGCACCAGCGCGAGGGCACGCGCTGCCGCATCTATGCGCCCGTCGGCGCGCATCGCGACCTTCTGGCCTATCTGGTGCGGCGGCTGCTGGAAAACGGCGCCAACAGCTCGTTCGTCAACCAGATCGTCTCAGACGCGGTCAGCGACGAGGAGATCGCCGCCGATCCCTTCGAGAAGTTCGACCCCGACGCGCCGCGCCGCTTCCGCCGCCCGGCGCGCATCTTCGAGCCGCTGCGGCGCAATTCGCACGGGCACGATCTGCGCAACGTTGCCGATCTGGAGCGCATCGAGGCCGCGCGCGGCCCGTACCGTGCCCATCGCTGGCAGGCCGGACCGCTGATCGCCGGCCCGGTCGAGGGCGGGGCGAAGCATGCCGCACGCAGCCCCTCCGATCCCGACGACATCCTCGGCGAGGTGACCGAGGCCGGCCCGGCCGATATCGAGACCGCGCTGGCCGCCGCGCGGCCATGGACCGAAGCCGATGCGGGGGAACGCGCCGCCATCCTGCAGCGCGCCGCCGATCTCTACGAGGAGAATTTCGGCGAGATCTTCGCGCTGCTGGCCCGCGAGACCGGCAAGACCCTGAACGACGCGGTGGCCGAGCTGCGCGAGGCGGTGGATTTCCTCAACTACTACTCCGCCGAGGCGGCGCGGCAGCCCGATCTGCGCCCGGTGGGGCTGTTTGCCTGCATCTCGCCCTGGAACTTTCCGCTCGCCATCTTCACCGGCCAGATCGCCGCGGCGCTGGCGGTGGGCAATGGCGTGCTGGCCAAGCCGGCCGAGCCCGCGCCGCTGATCGCCGCGCTGGGCGTCACGCTGATGCACCGCGCCGGGGTGCCGCGCGAGGTGCTGCAGCTTCTGCCCGGGCGGGGCAGCGTGATCGGCCGGCAGATCACCTCCGACCCGCGGATTGGCGGGGTGTGCTTTACCGGCTCAACCGCCACCGCGCAGGCGATCCACCGGGCGATGGCCGCCGGGCTCGACCCCTCCGCGCCGCTGATCGCCGAGACGGGGGGCATCAACGCCATGATCGTCGACAGCACCGCCCTGCCCGAACAGGCGGTGCGCGACATCATCGCCTCGGCCTTCCAGTCGGCCGGGCAGCGCTGCTCGGCGTTGCGCGTGCTCTATGTGCAGGAAGATGTGGCGCCGCGGCTTCTGGAGATGCTGTTTGGTGCCATGGACGAGCTGGCACTGGGCGATCCGTGGCAGCTTGCCACCGATGTCGGCCCGGTGATCACCGACGAGGCGCGCGCGGAGATCGCCGCCCATGTCGATGCGGCGCGGCGCGGCGGGCGGTTGATGAAATCGCTGCCGGTTCCCGCGAAGGGGCATTTCATCGGGCCTTCGGTGATTCGCGTCGGCGGCATCGGCGAGGTGACGCGCGAGGTGTTCGGCCCGGTGCTGCATGTGGCGACATTCGAGGCCGAGGCCATCGACAGGGTGGTCCGCGACATCAACGCCACCGGCTACGGGCTCACCTTCGGGCTGCATACGCGCATCGATTCCAGGGTCGAGGAGATCAGCTCGCAGCTGCGCGCCGGCAATCTCTATGTCAACCGCAACCAGATCGGCGCCATCGTCGCCTCGCAGCCCTTCGGCGGCGAGGGGCTGTCGGGCACCGGTCCCAAGGCGGGCGGACCGCATTACCTGCCGCGCTTTGCCGCGGTGGCTGCCGAGCCGCGGCTGGCCGCGCAGGGTCAGGAGGCCGATCCGGCCGCGGTGCAGGCCGCGCTCGATGCTGCCAGGCCCGACCGGCTGCGGGTGCTGGAGACGCTGGACATGCCCGGGCCGACCGGCGAATCGAACCGGCTGCGGTTGTTCCCGCGCGGCGTGGTCCTCTGCCTCGGTCCCGATGCTGCGGCGCTCGAGGAACAGCGTGCCATGGCGCGCGCGGCAGGCTGCGTGCCGGTCGCGGTCGCCCCGGGCGCGTCCGGGTCGGTTTC
>RFIR01000453.1 GCA_003695135.1 Alphaproteobacteria bacterium
AGGACTCTCTCCCAATCAATATTTTCCAAACAAGCGAAAATCGGGAACAAACTTCGCTGGCGCCACGATTTCGCGGCGCCTGAGCAGACCGACAGGGGCTGGCGCTGCCTGCCGCGATGCCTGAGTGTCATGGCTTTCCGAGCCCCTGCCTCGTGCCGCCCTTTCCCGATCGGGCCAGATGATCGCAATCACCGTGACCTTTTCCGCGCCTCGACGCACCCGATTTCGACCGGTTCGGGCATTCTCGCCAGACGGGTCGGTCGAATGGGCGGCCGGTATGAGACGGGACCGTGGCCCCTGCGGGGCCGCGTAAGCCCGCTGAACGCGGGCGCTGCCCGGGCTGACGCCCGGGCGGAGCAAGTTCCTGTCATAGAGCCTTGGTTTGAGGCAAGCCGCAGGCGCCCCTCAAACCCTTCCCGGCAGAACTCCCCGGATCTGCCACCTGGCGCAACGCTGCCCCGGCCGGGTGCTGCATTCGCCTTTTGCGCCGGACCCGCGGCGCAGCCGCGGGCCGGGCCCGGGCCGCAGCGGTCCGCAAGGACCGCGCAGGGCGGGAGCGCCCGGCCCGAGGCGTTCACACGCTCAGATAGGCGTCGCGGATTTCCGGCCGCGCCTCGAGTTCCGCAAAGCTGCCGATGAATCGCGCCGTGCCATGCTCGATGATCACCGCCCGGTCGGCCACCGCGCGGGCGAAATGCAGGTTCTGTTCGGACAGCAGCACCGTCAGCCCGTCCAGCTTCAGCTGCCCGATGGCATGCGCCATCTGTTCCACGATCACCGGCGCGATCCCCTCCGAAGGCTCGTCCAAGAGCAGCATGACCGGATTGCCCATCAGCGTGCGGGCGATGGTCAGCATCTGCTGTTCACCGCCCGAAAGCTGCTTGCCGCGATTGCCCTGCCGCTCGCGCAGATTGGGAAAGAGCTCGAACAGCGCCTCCTCCGTCCATGGCGCGCGCCCCTCCTGCGGGTTGCGCCGGCCGACCTCGAGATTTTCCAGCACGGTGAGATCGGTGAAGATGCGCCGCTCCTCCGGCACATAGCCCAGCCCCAGCCGCGCCACCCGGTAGGGCGGCCAGCCGGTGACGTCGCGGCCCATGAACAGCACCCGGCCCGAGCGGATGGTGACCATCTGCATGATCGATTTCAGCGTGGTGCTCTTGCCCGCCCCGTTGCGGCCGAGCAGCGCGACCACCTCGCCCTTCTGCACCGAGAAGGTCAGGTCGTTCAGCACATGCGCCTTGCCGTAGAAGCTGTTGACGCGGTCGAGCTCAAGCATGGGCATCCCCGAACACGGTGCCGCCGCCGAGATAGACCTCCTGCACGCGCGGATCGGCCCGGATTTCCTCCACCGGGCCGTTGGCGATCAGCTTGCCGCGATTGAGCACCATCACCCGATGCGCATGGGCAAAGACCACGTCCATGTCGTGTTCGGTGAACAGCACCGAAATGCCGCGCCCGGCCACGATGTCGGCGGTCAGCTGCATCAGCGCCAGCCGCTCCTTCGGCGCCATGCCGGCGGTGGGCTCATCCATCAGCAACAGCTCCGGCTCGTGGCTCAGCGCCATCGCCAGTTCCAGCCGCTTCAGATCGCCATAGGCCAGCACCGCCGCGTGCCGGTCGGCCTGGTCGGCCATTCCGACCACCTCCAGAAATTCCAGCGCCTGATCGCGATAGAGCCGGCGGGCGTAGGGCAGGAAGGAAAACAGCCGCCGGTGATGCGAGATCAGCGCCATCTGCACGTTCTCGGCCACCGTCATGGAAGGATAGGTGGCGGTGATCTGGAAGGTGCGGCCCACGCCCAGCCGCCAGATCTCGCGCGGGGGCAGGCCGGTGATGTCGCGGCCCTTGAGGAAGACCCGCCCGGCGCTGGGCCGCAGCTGGCCCATCAGCATGTTGAAGCAGGTGGTCTTGCCCGCGCCGTTGGGGCCGATCAGGGCCAGCAGCTCGCCCGGCGCCAGCGCGAAGCTGACATCGTCGACCGCGACCACCCCGCCGAAGCGTCTGGTCAGGCCGCGCGCCTCCAGCACCGCGGTCACGACGCGTCCTCCGCCTTCACCAGCCCCAGCCTTTCGCCCAGCCGGCGCAGGCTGCCGACGATGCCTCCCGGTGCCAGGATCACCACGAAGATGATCAAGAGCCCCAGCGCCAGCCGCCAGTACTCGAAGCGCGAGATGTAGTCCTCCGCCGCCTGCAGCGCAGCGCCGCCGACCACCGCGCCCGACAGTGTCTTCACACCGCCGAGAAACACCACGATCAGCGCATCGAAGCTGCGCGCGATCTCCAGCTCGGTGGGAAAGACGCTGCCCTTGGAGAAGACGAACAGCCCGCCCGCCAGCCCGGCCATGGCGCCGGCGAAGGTGAAGGCGGCCCACTGGATGCGGCGGGTATTCATGCCCATCGCCTCGGCCGCCCGCGACGAATCGCGCGACGCGCGCAGCGCATAGCCGAAGGGCGAATGGGCGGCATGGCGCAACAGGATGATGCCGCCCACCCCGATGACGAGGGCGAGGTAGAAATAGGCGCCGCTGCCCGACACCCAGTCCGAGGGCCAGATGTTCAGAACGCCGTCATCGCCGCCGGTGACCTCGTCCCACTGGAAGACGAGCGACCAGATCAGCTGGGCGAAGGCCAGCGTCAGCATGGCGAAATAGACCCCCGTCAGCCTTACGCAGAGCCAGCCGATGATCACTGCCGCCAGCCCGGCGCCGAGCGGGGCGAGGAGGAGGGCGAGCTCCATCGGCGTGTCGGCATAGGAAACCAGCAGTGCCGCCACATAGGCGCCGCCGCCATAGAAGGCGGCATGGCCGAAGGAGACCAGACCGCCAAGGCCGAGGATGAAATGCAGGCTGGCCGCGAACAGGCAGAAGACGATGATGTCGGTGACCAGCACGTTGAAGAAGCTCGAGCCGAAAAGCGGCACCGTGGCCAGCGCCGCGAGCAGCAGCGCCACCACGACGCGCACGCGCCAGCCGGCCGGCCTGATCGGGCGCTCCGGCTCGCCCACCTGCCCGTGCTCGCCGGCGATCTCGGCCCGGCCCAGCAGGCCGTAGGGCCTGATCATCAGCACCACCGCCATCACCACATACATCAGCACCAGCGTGCTTTGCGGCAGATAGGCGACGCCGAAGACATTGAGCACCGAGATCAGCACCGCGGCCAGGAACGCCCCGGGCAGCGAGCCCATGCCGCCGATCACCACCACCACGAAGATGGCGGCGAGGATGTTGAAATCCATCAGCAGGTCCGCGCCGCCCTTGGGCAGCTGGATCGCTCCGCCCAGACCGGCCAGCGCCGCGCCGAGGAAGAAGACGCCGGTGAAGAGCCAGGCCTGGTTGACCCCCAGCGCGCCCACCATCTCGCGGTCCTGGGTGGCCGCGCGCACCAGGATGCCCAGCCGGGTGCGGGCGATCAGATACCAGAGCCCGAGCAGCACGAAGGGGGTGATGGCGATCAGCGCCAGATCGTATTGCGGCACCGGCTCGCCCATGATGCGCACGATGCCCTTCAGCCCCGGCGCGCGCGGGCCGAGCTTGTCCTCCGCCCCCCAGATCAGGAGCGCGAGATCCTGGATCACGAGGATGACGCCGAAGGTGGCCACCAGCTGGAACAGTTCAGGCGCGCGATAGATCGGGCGCAGCACGAGGATCTCGATGAGCACCCCGATCAGCCCCACCGCGAGCCCTGCGAGCAGGATCGAGCTCCAGAACCCCACCGCACCCGGCAGGTGCTCCATGAAGGTCAGCCCGACATAGGCGCCCAGCATGTAGAGCGAGCCATGCGCGAAGTTCACGATACGGGTGACGCCGAAGATCAGCGACAGCCCGGAGGCGACCAGAAACAGCGCCG
>RFIR01000454.1 GCA_003695135.1 Alphaproteobacteria bacterium
CGGTTGCCCCAGTTCTGATGCGCGCGGATGAAGAACACCTCGATGCAGGCCTGCCCTTGATCCTGATGCAGCGCGATGACATCGGCCTCCTCGACGCCCTGCGGGTTGATCGCCTGTACCGACTGCACGGCGGTCAGCGCGCGGATGCGGTCGCGCAGCGCCGCGGCGCGCTCGAACTCCATCGCCGCGCTGGCCGCACGCATCTCCTCGGCCAGCGTTTCCTGGATCCGGGTCGAGCGCCCGCGCAGGAAGGACTCCGCATCGGCGACCAGCGCAGCGTAGTCGGTCTCGCCGATCAGCCCGACGCAGGGCGCCGCGCAGCGCCTGATCTGGTAGAGCAGGCAGGGGCGGGTGCGGTTTTCATAGGTCGAATCGGAACAGGTCCGCAGCAGGAACGCCTTCTGCAGCTGGTTGAGCGTGCGGTTGACCGCTCCGGCCGAGGCGAAGGGACCGTAATAGCGCCCCTGGATCCGCCGGGCGCCGCGATGCTTGACGATCTGCGCAAACGGGTGGTCGGTGCGCACCAGGATGTTGGGAAAGCTCTTGTCGTCCCTCAGCAGCACGTTGAAGCGCGGCGCGAGCTGCTTGATCAGGTTCTGTTCGAGCAGCAGCGCCTCGGTCTCGGTCTCGGTGGTCAGGAACATCATCGAGGCGGTGGCCGCGATCATGCGGGCGATGCGCGCCGAATGGCCCGATGGCCTTGTGTAGGAGGCCACCCGCTTCTTCAGGCTGCGCGCCTTGCCGACATAGAGCACTGCGCCGCGCCCATCGAGCATGCGATAGACGCCCGGCGCATCGGGCAGGGTCCGGAGGTGGTCGCGGATCACATCTGCCCCGCGCCGCCCGCCCGCCGGGGCGCCGGATTCCTCGAAACCGTCCCCGGCCCGGTGCGCCCCGTTCTCCGCGATATGATCCTGCGTGCCCGTCATCCTGATTCCGTGCTGTCGCTGCACCAGTTCCCCAAGCAATTCAACAGCAAAGCTTTCCACGATTCCTGTGGATAACTCTGCGGAAAACTGCGCGGCGTGGACAGAATGTCATGGAATCTAATGGCCTTCGCCGGTTTGCACAAATTTTGGGCAATTTTGCAACTCGTTGATAATGCTGGGAAATTTATTTTTCATCATCTAAATTTCTGAAAAACCGGGGAAAAAGTTACGAAATTGTGACCGGTTGGTCGATGGTGGACAACTTGTCCCGGCCCGGTTGCCGGGACCTGCGTGGCGATGTCCCGGAAAAGACAGTAACTCAACCGGAGGTAGATCACTCCAGCCCCAATATATCGGGCGTCTGCCAGGCCAGATGCTGCCCGCCATCGACACAGATCAACTGTCCGGTCACGCCATCGGCGGCAAGAAGATATCGCACCGCCTGGGTCAGCTCTTCGGGCGAGGTGCCGCGGCCGAGCAGCGTGGATGCGCGCTGACGGGCGAACTGTTCGGCCGACTGCCGGCCGCCCTGCAGGGTGGGGCCGGGACCGATGGCGTTGACGCGCACATGCGGGGCCAGCGCCTGCGCCGCGGTGCGGGTGAAGGCCCACAGACCCATCTTGGCTAGGGTATAGGAGGTGAATTCCGGCGTCAGCTTGCGCACGCGCATGTCGATGAGATTGATCACCGCGGCCGAGGCGACCGGCTCGTCATTGGCGTCGCGCTCCGCCTCGGGTGCCTGCTCGGCAAAGGCCTGGGTCAGGAAAACCGGCGCGCGCAGGTTCGAGCCCATCGCCCGGTCCCAGCCGCTGGCTGTCAGCTTTCCGACCCGGTCGTATTCGAAGATCGAGGCGTTGTTGACCAGCAGGCTCAGCCGCCGGCCCAGAGCCTCGCTCGCCCTCGGGACCAGCGCATCGACCGCCTCGGGATCGAGCAGATCGGCCTGGATTGCGGCCGCGCGGCGGCCCAGCTTTCGGATCCTGGCGGCAACCTCTTCGGCCGGGTCGGAGGAGCTGTTGTAATGCACCGCCACATCCCAGCCCTGTTCGGCGAGATCGAGCGCCATGGCCCGTCCCACCCGAATGCCTGCGCCCGTGATCAGTGCCGCGCCCGGAATCATGCCCGTCCTCCCTGTTGGTCCGGCCCGAGCTATAGTCCCTCGCCGGCCCCCGCGCCACCGCATTGCGGGCGGCCCGGCGCTCGGCTAGAAGCTGGGCCTTGGTCCCCGCGGAAACGGTGAAGGAAACCAGATGCCGGCACTGGACGGACTTCGGGTCATCGATCTGACGCGCATTCTCGCGGGTCCGTTCTGCACCCAGTGGCTGGCCGATCACGGGGCGGAGGTGATCAAGATCGAGCCGCCGCAGGGCGACGACACCCGCCACTGGGGTCCGCCCTTCGACCCCGAGACCGGCGCGGCCTCCTATTTCATGGGGCTCAACCGCAACAAGCGCGCGGTGGCGCTCGATCTGCGCGAGGCCCGCGGGCGTGAGGTGCTGCTGCGGCTCTTGGAGACCGCCGATGTCCTGATCGAGAACTTCAAGTCCGGCTCGATGGAACGATGGGGCCTCGGCGCCGAGATGCTGTGTGAGCGGTTCCCGCGCCTGATCTATGCCGCCGTCACCGGCTTCGGCGATGACGGCCCGCTGGGCGGGCTGCCAGGCTACGATGCGGTGGTCCAGGCCCAG
>RFIR01000455.1 GCA_003695135.1 Alphaproteobacteria bacterium
ATGGCGGTGATCGCCGTCTACGAGATCGTGCCGGAATACACCGGCAAGCCCTGGAAGACCTCGCGGCTCTTCGCCATCGCCTGGACGGCGGTGCTCCTGTTCGTGATAGCGGTCTATCCCCACCACCTGCTGCAGGACGTCAACATGCCGGCCTGGATGCTGGCGATGGGGCAGATCGTCTCCTACCTCTCGGGCATCCCGCTGATCGCGGTCACCACCTTCTCGCTTCTGGTGTATCTGCGCGGGGCCAGGGCCATGCGCTGGGATCTGGCGGCCTCGCTCCTGGTGCTGGGGGTCGCGGGATGGACGGCCGGCTCCGTCCCGGCGATCGTCGACGGGATGATCGCGGTCAACAAGGTGATGCACAACACCCAGTGGGTGCCGGGCCATTTCCACACCTACCTGATCCTCGGCGAGGTGGCGATGGCCTTCGGCTTCATGGCCTGGCTGACCCGATGTTCGGAACAGGCGCCGATGGGCGGGCTCGATCGCGCGGGTTTCATGGTCTACATGCTGGGCGGGGTGGGTTTCGTGCTGCTGTTCCTGATCTCGGGGGCGATGTCGGTACCGCGGCGCTGGGCGGTGCATGCGGAGGAATGGCATCTTCAGGCGCAGATCGCCTCGGCCTTCGCCGCGCTGGTGGTGCTGGCCGCGCTGCTTTTCGTGCTGCGCTACCTGATGCGGATCGGCCGGTCGGCGGGCTGATGCACCCCGCTGCCGCGAGCCTCGCAGCACTGGCCCTCGGTGCGACCGCGATCTGGGGTGCGACCGACGGGTTGCAGGCGCTGACGGCCGAGGGCGCGCGGCGGCTGGCCGCGGCGCGTGATGCGCCGCGGATGCCGGCGGTCACCGTCGAGACCATGACCGGCCAACCCTTGGCGCTGCCTGCGGCCGGGGGGCGGGCCGAGGTGATCGAGTTCGTCTACACCACCTGCCCCACCATCTGCCGCACAGGCGGGGACGAGATGGCCCGGCTGCGCGACCGGCTGCGCGAGGCGGGGCTTGCGGGGCAGGTCCGGCTGGTCTCGCTTTCCTTCGATCCCGAGACCGACACGCGCGCGCTTCTGGCCGATTACGGCGCGCGCCACGGCGCCGACGGGCGCATCTGGACCGTGGCCCGCCCCGATCCCGCCGACCTGCCGCGCCTGCTCAGGGCCTATGGCGTCACCGTCATCCCCGATGGCTGGGGCGGCTATGAGCACAACATCGTGCTGCATGTGGTAGCGCCGGACGGGCGGCTTTCGGCGATCCTCGACATCGACGATCTCGACGGCGCCGAGGCCGCGATCCGCGCGGTGCTGCGATGAGCGCGGCGGCCCGCATCGCGCTGGCGGGGGGGCTTTTCGCCCTGGCGGCGGGCCTGCGCGGCCCGCTCGAGGCCCATGCGCCGACCCATGTGCTGGTGCAGATGCCGATGCTGGCGCTTTCGGGCGCGCTTGTCGCGCCGCTTCTGCCCGTCGGGCACGGGCGCTGGAACGCGGGCGGCTGGGCCAGTCTGATCGCCGCGCTCTCCTGCCTTGCGGTGTGGATGCTGCCGCGCTCGGTCGATGCGGCCCTTGCCGATCCGCGCTGGGAGGCGGCCAAACTCGTCTCCCTGCCGCTCTTTCTCGGCCTGCCGCTGGCGGCGGGCTGGGCGCGGGCGCATCCGCTCCTGCGCGGGGTGCTCAAGGCGCAAGCCGTCAGCATGGCCGCGGTGATGGCCTTTCTCTACACCCACGCGCCGGCGCGGCTGTGCAACAGCTACCTGATCGAGGACCAGCAGAGGCTCGGCCTCGGGTTTCTCGCGGTGGCGGCCGGGCTTGCCGTGATCTGGACCGTCCCGCTGATGACCGGCGCGCCGGTCGATCGCTCCCGCCAGCCGGAGGAATGCACCGCATGACCATCGCCCGGACCGTCCTCTACTTCGCCGACAGCGCCCGCACCCGGCACGGCATGCTCACCAGCGATCCGCTGGCCTTCGCGCTTTCGGCGATGAAGGCGGGGGCCTATGTCGGCATCGGGATCATCCTGATCCTGACGCTCGGCCAGACCGCCGATCCCTCCTGGCGCAGCCTGGTGATGGGTGCCTCCTTCGGCATCGCGCTGACGCTTGTGGTCTTCGCCGGCTCGGATCTCTTCACCGGGCACACCATGTATGGCACCCACGGCGTTCTGACCGGACGGTTGCGGCCTGCGGGCGCGCTGGCGCTGTGGGGGGCGAGCTGGAGCTTCAACCTGGTGGGCGCGGCGGTGCTGGCCGCGCTCTTCATTCTCGGCGGCGGCGGGGTGGTGCTGCACGGGTCGGGCGAGACGCTCCTGCATGCGATTGCCGCCAAGAAGATGCACGGCACCGCGATCGAGCTTCTTGCCCGCGGCATGCTGTGCAACTGGCTGGTGTGCCTGGCGATCTGGATGGCGGCGCGGACCCAGGACGACACCGCCAAGGCGATCCTGATCTTCTGGTGTCTGTTTGCCTTCATCGCCTCGGGCTTCGAGCATTCGGTGGCCAACATGACGGTATTCTCGCTGGCGCTCTTCGCCCCGCACCCGGCCGGGATCGACCTGGCAGGCGCGGCGCACAACCTTCTGTGGGTGACGCTGGGCAACACGCTTTCCGGCGTGCTGGTGCTGGGCTGGGGTTACTGGCGCATCGGCGGGCGGCCCACCGCGGCCCCCGCGCCACAGGACGCGGCCCGTCCCCTGCAAGAGGCGGAACCGAGCGCCGACGGCTGATCGAGCACGCAGCCCGTATACACGGCCAGGCGCGGGATTTCCGGCATCGCCACCTCGATCGCCATGCTCGGCAGTGTCCACGAGCCCGACTTGACGGTGAGGGTCTTGGTGGTGGTCCCCGTGGTGGTCGGCGCACCGAAGGCCGCCTTCAGCCAGAAGCCGAAGGCCTCGGCGTCGAGCGGCACGGTGATGTCGCCATCCACCGTCACCGCGTCCTTGATCGGCGCCAACGGGTCGCGGCCACAGCCGAGAAGCTCGGAGGCCAGAAGCGGCTGCTCGACCCCCGGCGAGGCGCTGGCAAAGGGCATCTGCATGAGGCCCGAGGCCGGCGCGACGCCGCAAGTGGTCTCGAACGCGGCCGCGCGCTGCGACCGCGCCCCCTGGGCGCGTGCCAGGATGTTCCGCGCACTTCTTTATCGGACTGATGTGGACTAGCGTTGACTGGTCGGGTTGGCCCTTTCGCCGATGGCCAGAGAGCCGTTTCCCAGGGAATGGAGATGCCATGGACCTAAAGGACCTGCTCAGGATACATGGCTGTGAGGCGGATGCGCGCGAGCACACCGTGCTGCTGCGGCATCGCCCGTATGAGCTGCGCCTTCGGCGCGCGATGCCATGGATCATCGAAGAAAGGCCTGAACTCTTCGAGGTCTATCAGTCCGTGCCCGGACGGCCCGAGCGTTCCCTTTTACGGGCCAAGCTCATGGTCAGCTTCCTCGGGCTGCATCCGGGCAAGGCCCACTTCATCGGCCTCTATCGCATTCGCGGGTACCGCAAGCTGGACTGTGAGACGTTCTGGGCGATCCCGGAGAACCATGAGCTGCATAGGCTCGGGTATATCGGACTGACCCCGGAAGAGGCAAAGGACACCGGCTTCCGCTACCAGTTCGACTTCGAACTTCTACCCTTCCATACCGAATGGCGCGGGCGACTCGTCATCGACTTTCCGCCGCCCGAAAGGGCGTGGTTTCGCTGGGTGGACCGCGGGAAGTTTCCGGTTCACGCAATCCTGGAAGAAAGCGCCTTCGCTGCACCTCCTGCCGACTGGCGGGAGATAGACCTGGCGTTCGATGAGCTCAACACTCTCCCCGGATCGTGGCGCTCTCGACTGGGTGAATGGAGGGGAATCTACCTCATATTCGACGAGAGTGATCGCAGGATGTATGTCGGCTCCGCATATGGGGCGGAGAACATACTTGGCCGCTGGCTCGCCTATGCCCGGGACGGGCATGGGGGAAACCGCGAGTTGCGGGGGCGTGATCCAAGAAATTTCCGTTTCAGCATCCTGGAGCGCCTTGGCCCGGATCTTTCGGCAGAGGAAGTTGTGGTCCGCGAGAACACCTGGAAAACCCGGCTGCACACGCGGCGACCTTTCGGCCTGAACTTGAACTGAGCCGGCACCGCAAGCGGACCGGCCGGGACGTGGCCATGCCCCGGCCTGTTTCGGGTTCATGATGCGGGCCCCAGAGGCTGACCGGGACCGACCCC
>RFIR01000456.1 GCA_003695135.1 Alphaproteobacteria bacterium
GGCGGCAACCGGCCCGGCGGTGCGCACCGGCACGCTGCTGCCCGGCGAGACCGAGATCGAGGAAACCCGCGGCAGCTGGCGCTGGCAGGCAACGCCCGCCGGGCCGGGCACGACACCGCCCGTGACGGCGCCGGCAGGGGCCGCACCCGCCGAGGCGGCGCCGGCCGGGCCGGCCCCATCGGCCGATGAGCCGGAGGCCGCCAAGCCGCCGACCCTGAGCGCGCCGCGCGACGGCAAGCCGGACAACCTCAAGGAAATCAAGGGCGTCGGCCCGAAACTCGAGGCCCTGCTCAACCGTCTGGGCTTTTATCATTTCGACCAGATTGCGGCCTGGAGCGAGGCCGAGATCGAATGGGTCGATGCGCATCTGGAAGGCTTCAGGGGCCGCATCCGCCGCGATGACTGGATCGCGCAGGCAAAGATCCTCGCCCAGGGCGGCAAGACGGAGTTTTCCGACAGGGTCAAGAAGGGCGGTGTCTACTGAGCGCGACGCGAAACAACCGGGCCGATCGCAACCGCGACGCGCTGCGGGCGCAGACGCGTCTGGCGGCCGTGGTCGTCGTGGTGACCATGCCGCTGTGGCTGCTGGCGGGCTGGCTGGGCGGTGCGCTCGGTCTGCCGCCCAGCTTTGCCTTCCTGTTCGATCTCGTCGCGCTCGCCGCGTTTCTGTGGGCGATCATCGTGCTGCTTCGGGTCTGGCGCGCCACCCGTGAAGACAAGGACTGAGCCATGCTGGCAGACAAGGACCGGATTTTCACCAACCTCTATGGCATGGGCGAACGCGGCCTGGCCGGTGCGCGCCGGCGCGGCCACTGGGACGGTACCGCCGACATCCTCGCCAGGGGGCGCGACTGGATCGTCGATCAGGTCAAGGCCAGCGGGCTGCGCGGCCGCGGCGGGGCGGGCTTTCCCACCGGGCTGAAATGGTCGTTCATGCCCAAGGAAAGCGACGGCCGGCCGGCCTATCTGGTGATCAACGCCGACGAATCAGAGCCCGGCACCTGCAAGGACCGCGAGATCATGCGCCACGATCCGCACACGCTGATCGAGGGCGCGCTGATCGCCGGCTTCGCCATGGGGTCCAATACCGGCTACATCTACATTCGCGGCGAGTTCATCCGCGAGCGCGAGGTTCTGCAGGCGGCGATCGACGAATGCTATGACGCCGGGCTTCTGGGCAGGAACGCCGCCGGCTCGGGCTGGGATTTCGACCTCTACCTGCATCACGGCGCCGGCGCCTATATCTGCGGCGAGGAAACCGCGCTCCTGGAAAGCCTGGAGGGCAAGAAGGGCATGCCGCGGCTGAAGCCGCCCTTCCCGGCGATGGCCGGGGTCTATGGCTGCCCGACCACGGTCAACAATGTCGAATCCATTGCCGTGGTTCCGACCATGCTGCGCCGCGGGGCGGACTGGTTCGCCTCCTTCGGCCGGCCCAACAACACCGGCACCAAGCTGTTTGCCGTCTCCGGCCACGTCAACAACCCCTGCGTGGTCGAGGAGGCGATGTCGATCCCGTTCGACGAGTTGATCGAACGCCATTGCGGCGGCATTCGCGGCGGCTGGGACAACCTCAAGGCGGTGATCCCCGGCGGATCCTCGGTGCCCTGCCTGCCGGCCAGCGTCATGCGCCACGATGCGCTGATGGATTTCGACTGGCTGCGCGACCAGCGCTCGGGCCTCGGCACCGCCGCGGTGATCGTGATGGATCAATCCACCGACATCATCAAGGCGATCTGGCGGCTTTCGGCCTTCTACAAGCACGAATCCTGCGGCCAGTGCACGCCCTGCCGCGAGGGCACCGGCTGGATGATGCGGGTGATGGAGCGGCTGGTCACCGGCGATGCCGAGATCGAGGAGATCGACATGCTGCTCGATGTCTCCAAACAGGTCGAGGGTCATACCATCTGCGCGCTTGGCGATGCCGCGGCCTGGCCGATCCAGGGCCTGATCCGGCATTTCCGCGACGAGATCGAGGACCGGATCAAGGCACGCAAGACCGGCCGCGTGACGGCGGTCGCGGCGGAGTAGGACAGCTTCTCGTGACATCGGATCGCCCGGGTTGCGGCAGCGCTTTCGCATGGGCAGCATGTCCGGTTATCCGTTCCGGCGGCACCTGCGGGCCGAATCTTCCCCGATGGGCCGGGTCGGGCTTCAACGGCCGCGTTCCTGCACTCCCCGCCGGGCTTTGCCGGATAGGTCAAAAAACCGCGAGCGCTCCCGCAATACCGGTCTTTTCGCAGGTGCGAGCATGGCGTAAGAAGGTCCGCAATCGCGTAT
Source organism: Alphaproteobacteria bacterium (assembly GCA_003695135.1). Classification (GTDB taxonomy): domain Bacteria; phylum Pseudomonadota; class Alphaproteobacteria; order Rhodobacterales; family Rhodobacteraceae; genus J013. The sequence continues at coordinate 2,278 of RFIR01000456.1, forward strand.
GGGGCCAGCCGGGCCGGATCCGGCAGCGTCCCGGCCCCGGGCAAGCGGAACACAGCCGAGCCGGTCGCGGCCGGGCATTGCGGACCGGTCCGATGCGGGGTAGGTGCCGGAAGGCCGTTCGGATATCCCGTTCGGGCTGCACGGCGTGATCGGGCGAAGGAAAATCCTCGCCATGGCGGGGGCAGGAGGCAGTCGGGATGAGCGAGCCGCGCAAGATCGTCATCGACGGGCGGGAAATCGAGGTCGATCCCGCACTGACGCTGATCCAGGCCTGCGAGCTTGCCGGTATCGAGATCCCGCGCTTTTGCTATCACGAACGCCTTTCCATCGCCGGCAACTGCCGCATGTGCCTGGTCGAGGTGGTGGGCGGGCCGCCCAAGCCAACCGCCTCCTGCGCCATGCAGGTGCGCGACCTGCGCCCGGGCCGCAATGGCGAGCCGCCGGAGATCCGGACCGACTCGCCGATGGTCCGCAAGGCGCGCGAGGGGGTGATGGAGTTCCTGCTCATTAATCACCCGCTCGACTGCCCGATCTGCGATCAGGGCGGCGAGTGCGACCTGCAGGACCAGGCGATGGCCTATGGTGTGGATTTCTCGCGCTATCGCGAGCCGAAGCGGGCGGTGGAGGATCTCGATCTCGGCCCGCTGGTCGAGACCCACATGACCCGCTGCATCTCCTGCACGCGCTGCGTGCGCTTCACCACCGAGGTGGCCGGCATCACCCAGATGGGCCAGACCGGGCGCGGCGAGGATGCCGAGATCACCACCTATCTCGGCCAGACCCTCGAAAGCGAGCTTCAGGGCAACATCATCGACCTCTGCCCGGTGGGGGCGCTGACCTCGAAACCCTACGCCTTCACCGCCCGGCCCTGGGAGCTGACCAAGACCGAATCGATCGACGTGATGGATGCGCTGGGCTCCAACATCCGCGTGGACACGCGCGGGCGCGAGGTGATGCGCATCCTGCCGCGCAACCATGACGGGGTGAACGAGGAATGGATCGCCGACCGCACCCGCTTCGTCTGGGACGGGCTGCGCCGTCAACGCCTCGACCGGCCCTATGTCCGCCGGTCGGGCCGGCTGGAACCGGCGAGCTGGGAGGAGGCGTTCCGCGCCTGCGCCGGCGCGCTGCGCGGCCGGGCGCCGGTGGCGCTGGCCGGCGATCTGGCCCCGGTCGAGGCGATGTTCGCGCTGGGCAGCCTGACCGCCGAGCTGGGCGGCACCGGCGAATGCCGCACCGACGGCGCGAAGCTGCCCATCGGCAACCGCGCTGCCTATGTCGGCACCGCCCGCATCGAGGACATCGACACGGCCGAGCGCATCCTGCTGATCGGCACCAATCCGCGCATCGAGGCGCCGGTCTTGAACGCGCGCATCCGCAAGGCCTGGCTGGCCGGGGCCGAGGTGGCGCTGATCGGGCAGGCGGCCGATCTGACCTATGACACCCATCATGTGGGCACCGATCGCGCCGCCTTGCAGCAGCTTGTCGATGCCGGGCGCATGGAGGATGTGGCCGGCCATTCCAGCTTGGTGATCGTCGGGCAGGGCGCGCTGGTGGGCGATGACGGTGCGGCGGTGCTGGCCGCCGCCCAGGCGATTGCCGCGGCCAATGACAGCGGGCTTCTGATCCTGCATACCGCCGCATCGCGGGTGGGCGCGATGGATATCGGCTTCGTGACCGAGGGCGGAATGCCCGCCGCGCTCGACGGGGCGGAGGTGATCTTCAATCTCGGCGTCGACGAGATCGACCTGCCGGACGGCCCCTTCGTCATCTATCAGGGCAGCCATGGCGATCGCGGCGCGCATCGCGCCGACGTCATCCTGCCCGGCGCGGCCTATACCGAGGAGCCGGGGCTGTTTGTGAACACCGAGGGCCGGCCGCAGCTGGCCAACCGCGCCGGCTTCCCGCCGGGCGAGGCGCGCGAGAACTGGGCGATCATCCGGGCGCTCTCGGCCCATCTCGGCCACACCCTGCCCTTCAACAGCCTGATGGAACTGCGCCGGCAGATCTTCGATGCCCATCCGCATCTGGCCGCAATCGACGAGGTGGCGCGCAACGAAGGCGAGGCGCTGGCGCTTGCACCGCTGGGGTCGGGGGATTTCGCCAGCACCGTCACCGACCACTATCTGATCAACCCCATCACCCGCGCCAGCGCGGTGATGGCCGAGCTGTCCCGCCGCGCCAGGGCGCGGGTCACCGCGATGGCGGCGGAGTGATCCATGGACTTCTTCGACACCAATTTCGGCATCTTCCTGACCATGCTGGGCCAGATCCTGCTGGTCACCATGATCCTGCTTCTGTCGCTGACCATCCTGATCTGGGTGGAGCGCAAGACCTTCGGTCTGGTGCAGCTGAGGAAGTCGGTCAATGTGGTGGGGCCGTGGGGCCTGCTGCAGACCTTCGCCGATTTCATCAAGATGGCGGTGAAGGAGATCATCATTCCCGCCGGGGCCGACAAGGCGGTGTTCCTGCTCGCCCCGCTGATCTCCTTCGTGCTGGTGCTGGTGGCCTGGGCGACGGTGCCGTTCTATGCCGACGAGGATTCCACCTGGATCATTGCCGACATCAATGTCGGCATCCTCTACATCCTCGCCATCTCGTCGCTGGAGGTCTATGGCGTGATCATGGGGGGATGGGCGTCGAACTCGAAATACGCCTTTCTCGGCGCGCTGCGTTCGGCGGCGCAGATGATCTCCTACGAGGTCTCCATCGGCTTCATCATCGTCGGCGTGCTGCTCTCCACCGGCTCGCTGTCGCTGGTCGATATCGTGATGGCCCAGGACGGGGCCTACGGCTTCTTTTCCTGGTACTGGCTGCCGCATCTGCCGATGGTGGTGCTGTTCTTCGTCTCGGCCCTGGCCGAGACCAACCGCCCGCCCTTCGACCTGCCCGAGGCCGAAAGCGAGCTGGTGGCGGGATTCCAGGTCGAATATTCCTCGACCCTGTTCCTGCTCTACATGGTCGGCGAATATGCGGCGATCGTGCTGATGTGCGCGCTGACCACGATCCTGTTCTTCGGTGGCTGGCTGAGCCCGATCCCCGGCATCCCCGACGGGGTGTTCTGGTTCGTCGCCAAGACGCTGTTCTTCTTCTTCATGTTCTCGATGGTCAAGGCGGTGGTGCCGCGCTACCGCTATGACCAGCTGATGCGGCTGGGCTGGAAGGTGTTCCTGCCGATGAGCCTGGGCTGGGTGGTGATCGTCGCCGCCTTCGCCCAGTACGGCGTGCCCGGCTATGCGCGCTGGTGAATAAGGAGCGATATCAATGACTAGTACTGAAAAACGAGTTTCATCTGATACTCGAGCTATGATGGAGTTTGAGGCTCAAAAGAAATCAACCGGGGTCACTTATTTGCTTTGGTTTTTTCTTGGCGGCTTTGGAATACATAGGTTTTATCTCGGGAGTATTGGAGTGGGGGCGGTGATGCTCATCTGTACTTTATTAGGCATCTTTCTTTTATTTCCCTTTATTGTGACAGCTGTGATCGGAATATACGACCTTTTCACCATTCCGTCGCAAGTCAGAACTTATAACCAAAATCTCATCTCCAAGATCGGAGCCTGAACCATGACCACGATGGACTGGACCCGCGCCCGCAAGTACTTCCTGCTCGCCGACTTCCTGCAGGGCTTCCGGCTGGGGCTGAAATACATCTTCAAGCCCAAGGCGACCGTCAACTATCCTTACGAGAAGGGTCCGCTGTCGCCGCGGTTTCGCGGCGAGCACGCGCTGAGGCGCTATCCCAATGGCGAGGAGCGCTGCATCGCCTGCAAGCTGTGCGAGGCGATCTGTCCGGCCCAGGCCATCACCATCGAGGCCGAGCCGCGCGATGACGGCAGCCGCCGCACCACGCGCTATGACATCGACATGTCCAAATGCATCTATTGCGGCTTCTGCCAGGAGGCCTGCCCGGTGGATGCCATCGTCGAGGGACCCAATTTCGAATTCGCCACCGAGACGCGCGAGGAGCTGATCTACAACAAGGAAAAGCTGCTGGATAACGGCGCGCGCTGGGAGGCGGAGATCGCGCGCAATCTGGAACTGGATGCACCCTATCGCTGAGGCGCCGGCGCGTTGCCGGGCCGGTGCGTGAGATGAAAGAACCGAAGCGCCGCGAAAGGGCGGCGGGGAACGGACCGAGATGACAGTGGCAGGCTATGCCTTTTACCTCTTCGCCATCGTGGCGGTGGCCGCGGGCCTCTTCACGGTGATGGCGCGCAACCCGGTGCATTCGGTGCTGTGGCTGATCTGCGCCTTCCTTTCCTCGGCGGGGCTGTTCGTGCTGCTCGGCGCCGAGTTCATCGCCATGCTGATGCTGATCGTCTATATCGGCGCGGTCGCGGTGCTGTTCCTGTTCGTGGTCATGATGCTCGATGTCGATTTCGCCGAGCTCAAGGCCGGCATGGCGCAGTACATGCCCGTGGGGCTGCTGATCGGGGTGGTCATCCTGATGGAGCTCAGTCTCGCCATCGGGTCCTGGGTCTTTGCCGATGCGGCGCCGAAGATGCGGGTGGCGGTGGCGCCGGCGCCGCAGGAGGTGGAGAACACCGCCGCGCTGGGCCGGCTGATCTATACCGATTACGTCTATCTCTTCCAGGCGGCCGGGCTGATCCTGCTGGTGGCGATGGTCGGCGCCATCGTGCTGACCCTGCGCCACAAGGAGTACGTCAAGCGCCAGGACGTTCTCGCCCAGATGTATCGCGATCCGGCCAAGGCGGTGGAGCTCAAGGACATCAAGCCGGGACAGGGGATCTGACCATGATCGGTCTGGAACACTATCTCACCGTCGCCGCGATCCTGTTCGTGATCGGCATCTTCGGCATCTTTCTCAACCGCAAGAACGTCATCGTCATCCTGATGTCGATCGAGCTGATGCTCTTGGCGGTCAACATCAACCTGGTGGCGTTCTCGGCCCATCTGGGTGATCTGGTCGGGCAGATCTTCACCCTGTTCGTGCTGACCGTGGCCGCGGCCGAGGCGGCGATCGGCCTGGCGATCCTGGTCTGCTTCTTCCGCAACCGCGGCACCATCGCGGTCGAAGACATCAACATGATGAAGGGCTGAGGCATGACCGAGATCATCCTGCTGGCACCGCTTTTCGCCGCAGCGATTGCCGGCTTCGGCCACCGCATCACCGGCGAGAAATTTGCGCTCGGGCTCACGACCGGCGTGCTGATCGTCATCTGCCTGCTGTCCTGGATCGTCTTCTTCACCCTGGGCGAGGAGGTCGAGCGCATCACGCTGTTCCGCTGGATCGACAGCGGCGCGCTGGTGGCGGACTGGGCGATCCGGCTCGACCGGCTGACCGCGGTGATGCTGGTGGTGGTCACCACCGTCTCGGCACTCGTGCATCTCTACAGCTGGGGCTACATGGATGACGACCCCAACTGGAAGGAGGGCGAGAGCTACAAGCCGCGCTTCTTCGCCTATCTCAGCTTCTTCACCTTCGCCATGCTGGCGCTGGTCACCGCCGACAATCTCGCCCAGATGTTCTTCGGCTGGGAAGGGGTGGGGCTGGCCTCCTATCTGCTGATCGGCTTCTACTACCGCAAGCCATCGGCCAATCAGGCGGCGATCAAGGCCTTCATCGTCAACCGGGTGGGCGATTTCGGCTTCGCGCTCGGCATCTTCGGTCTGTTCTACATGACCGATTCCATCGAGTTCTCGACCGTCTTCGCCTCGGCGCCCGAGCTTGCCGACAAGACCATGACCTTCCTCAGCTGGGAGGTGCCGGTGCTGGAGACGCTGGGCATCCTGCTGTTCATCGGCGCGATGGGCAAGTCGGCCCAGTTCATCCTGCACACCTGGCTGCCCGACGCGATGGAAGGCCCCACCCCGGTCTCGGCGCTGATCCATGCCGCGACCATGGTGACGGCGGGCGTGTTCCTGGTCTGCCGTATGTCGCCGCTTTACGAACACGCGCCGGTCGCGCTGGGCCTGGTCGCGGTGGTGGGCGCCTTCACCGCCTTCTTCGCCGCCACCATCGGTCTGGTACAGAATGACATCAAGCGGGTGATCGCCTATTCGACCTGCTCGCAGCTGGGCTACATGTTCGCCGCCGCCGGTGTCGGCGTCTATCAGGCGGCGATGTTCCACCTGTTCACCCACGCCTTCTTCAAGGCGCTCCTGTTCCTCGGCGCCGGCTCGGTCATCACCGCCATGCATCACGAACAGGACATGCGCAAATATGGCGGGCTGCGGAACAAGATCCCGATGACCTACTGGACCATGATGATCGGCACGCTGGCGATCACCGGCGTCGGCATCCCGCTGCTGACCATCTTCGGCGCGCCGATCGGCCTGGCCGGTTTCGTGTCCAAGGATGCGATCATCGAGAGCACCTTCGCCGCGGAGACCGCCACGGGCGAGTTCGCCTTCGTGCTGCTGGTCGTCGCCGCGCTGATGACGAGCTTCTATTCCTGGCGGCTGATGTTCATGACCTTCTTCGGCGAGGCGCGGGGCGACGCGCATGCGCATGAGCATGCACATGAAAGCCCCTCGGTGATGCTGATCCCGCTCTACGTGCTGGCCGCGGGCGCGGCGCTGGCCGGCATCTTCTTCTTCGGCGGCTTCGTCGGCGAGGGCTGGGAGGAGTTCTGGCGCGGCTCGATCTTCATCGGCGCCGAAAACGAGGTGCTGCACCATGCCCATGGCGTGCCGCTGTGGGTGAAGCTGTCGCCCTTCGTGGCCATGCTGCTGGGGCTGTTCATCGCCTGGCAGTTCTACATCGTGAACCCGGATCTGCCGGCGCGGCTGGCCGCGAACCAGCGCACGCTCTACCTGTTCCTGCTCAACAAGTGGTATGTCGACGAGATCTATGATGCGGTCTTCGTCCGGCCGGCGATGTGGCTCGGCCGGCTGCTCTGGAAGCGCGGCGACGGCGGCACCATCGACGGCGCGCTCAACGGGCTGGCCTATGGCGTCATCCCCTTCCTGACCCGCCTCGCGGTACGGGCGCAATCGGGCTATCTGTTCCACTACGCCTTCGCGATGATCATCGGGCTCGGCATCCTCATCACCTGGTTCGTCATGGGAGGGGCGGGCTGATGGAAACGCTGCCGCTGATCTCGCTGGTCACCTTCCTGCCCGCCATCGGCGCGGCGGTGCTGCTGATCTTCCAGCGCGGCTCGGACGCGATGGCCCAGCAGAGCGCGCGCTGGCTGGCGCTCTTGACCACCACCGCGACCTTCCTGTTTTCCATTCCGCTGCTGACCGGCTTCGACAGCGCCGATCCCGGCTTCCAGTTCGTGGAGGACGCGAAGTGGCTGGGCGGCCTGTCCTACCGCATGGGCGTGGACGGCATCTCGGTCTTCTTCGTGATGCTGACCACCTTCCTGATGCCGCTGGTCATCGCCGCAAGCTGGCAGGTCGAGCACCGCGTCAAGGAATACATGGTCGCCTTCCTGCTGCTGGAGACGCTGATGATCGGCGTCTTCACCGCGCTCGACCTGATCCTGTTCTACCTATTCTTCGAGGGCGGGCTGATCCCGATGTTCCTGATCATCGGCATCTGGGGCGGCAAGGAACGGATCTATGCCGCCTTCAAGTTCTTCCTCTACACCTTCTTCGGCTCGGTGCTGATGCTGGTGGCGATGATCTTCATGTATGCCCAGGCCGGGACCACCTGCATCGCCGCCTGTCCCGAGGGGGTGACGGGCCTGCTCGATTTCGCCTTCAGCTCGGAGACGATCACGCTGGCGGGCTGGTCGATCCCGGGCGGGGCGCAGACGCTGATGTGGCTGGCCTTCTTCGCCTCCTTCGCGGTCAAGCTGCCGATGTGGCCGGTCCATACCTGGTTGCCCGATGCGCATGTGCAGGCGCCCACCGCAGGTTCGGTGGTGCTGGCGGCGATCCTCTTGAAGATGGGCGGCTACGGCTTCCTGCGCTTCTCGTTGCCGATGTTCCCCGTCGCCTCGGAACTGATGCAGGATTTCGTGTTCCTGCTCTCGGTGGTGGCGATCATCTACACCTCGCTGGTGGCGCTGATGCAGGAGGACATCAAGAAGCTCATCGCCTATTCATCGGTGGCGCATATGGGGTTCGTGACCATCGGCATCTTCGCCGCCAACCGTCAGGGCGTCGATGGCGCCATCTTCCAGATGCTGTCCCACGGCTTTATCTCCGGCGCGCTCTTCCTCTGCGTGGGCGTGATCTATGACCGCATGCACACGCGCGAGATCGAGGCCTTTGGCGGGCTGGTGGTCCGGATGCCGGTCTATGCGCTGATCTTCATGCTGTTCACGCTGGGCAATGTCGGCCTGCCGGGGACCAGCGGCTTCATTGGCGAGTTCCTGACCCTGGCCGGCGTGTTCCAGGTCAATAGCTGGGTCGCCTTCTTCGCGGCGACCGGGGTGATCCTGTCGGCGGCCTATGCGCTGTGGCTCTATCGCCGGGTCGTCTTCGGTGATCTCATCAAGCAGAGCCTCAGCCAGATCCAGGACATGACCGCGCGCGAAAAGGCGATCTTCGCGCCGCTCGTCGTGGCCACGATCCTGCTCGGCGTCTATCCCAGCCTGGTCACCGACGTGATCGGTGCCTCGGTGCAGTCGCTGCTCTCGGGCTACGAGACCGCGCTGAGCGAGGCGGCCACCCAGATTGCACAGAACCGCTAGGGGGCGGCGATGATCTCAGAAGACGTGAATGTCATCCTGCCCGAGCTGATCCTGGCCGTCTATGCCATGGCGGCGCTGATGTGGGGCGTGTTCACCGGCAAGGACCGCGTGGCCGGGCCGCTGATCTGGCTGACCGCGGCGGTGCTGGTGGTGCTGGCGCTGTGGATCGCGATGATGCCGGCGGGCCGGGCCGTGGCCTTCGGCGGCGCCTTCATCGATGACGGCTTTGCCCGCTTCGCCAAGGTCGTGCTGCTGATCGCGGCGGCGGTGGTGCTGGTGCTGTCGGCCGATTACATGCAGCGCCAGAACTTCCTGCATTTCGAATTCCCGGTGCTGGTTGCCTTCACCACGCTGGGCATGATGATGATGGTCTCGGCCGGCGATCTGATGGCGCTCTATGTCGGGCTGGAGCTGCATTCGCTCTCGCTCTACGTCATCGCCGCCATCCGCCGCGACAGCCTGCGCTCGACCGAGGCGGGGCTGAAATACTTCGTCCTCGGCGCGCTCGCCTCGGGCATGCTGCTTTACGGGATGAGCCTCGTCTACGGCTATACCGGCGCCACCGGCTTTGCCGCCATCGCGACCGTGGTCGGGGCCGAGGGCGTGGGGCTGGGGCTCTTGTTCGGGCTGGTCTTCATCTGCGTAGGCCTCGCCTTCAAGGTCTCGGCGGTGCCGTTCCACATGTGGACGCCCGATGTCTATGAAGGCGCGCCGACCCCCGTCACCGCCTTCTTCGCCACCGCGCCCAAGGTGGCGGCGGCGGCGCTGTTTGCCCGCGTGCTGTTCGACGCCTTCGGCGGCGCGGTGGTCCAGTGGCAGCAGATCCTCGCCTTCCTCGCCACCGCCTCGATGATCCTGGGCGCGGTCGCCGGTATCGGGCAGCGCAACTTCAAGCGGCTGATGGCCTATTCCTCGATCGCCCATATGGGCTATGCGCTGATGGGGCTGGCCGCCGGCACCGGGCAGGGGGTGCAATCGCTGCTGATCTATCTGGCGATCTATGTCACCATGAATGTCGGCGTCTTCGCCTTCATCATGACCATGTCGCGCGATGGCCGGCCGGTGACCGAGATCCGGGCGCTGTCGGGCTATGCCAGGGAGCGGCCGGGCCAGGCGCTGGCGCTGCTGTTCCTGCTGTTCAGCCTTGCCGGGGTGCCGCCGCTGGTGGGCTTCTTCGCCAAGTTCTACGTCTTCGTCGCGGCGGTCGATGCCGGGCTGGTCTGGCTGGCGGTGGTCGGTGCGGTGGCCTCGGTGGTGAGCGCCTTCTACTATATCCGCATCGTCTACTACATGTATTTCGGCGAGGAGGCCGAACCGCTCTCGGGCCAGATGCCATGGCCGCATGGCGCCGCGCTGTGGGTCACGGCGGTGGTGATGGCGCTGGGATGGCTGCCGAGCATCAACCTGTTCGGGGTCGAGGCGGTGGCGCAGGCAGCAGCGGCCACGCTGATACCATAGAGCATGTCGCGATCGGTACGATTCATCCCTGCTCCCGAAGCGAGGGCATGCGACCGTCCGGGTGGGCGCGAATGCGCCCGCCAAGGGGGCGGGCGGGCGCATGCCCGGGTTCGCTGCGCTCCCCGGGCGGTGGACCCGATCAAGCACGATACGCATTAGGTGCCGGGCTGGCCGCAGGGCGTCGGGCGCCACGCGCTGGAGGAGACCGACAGCACCAACAGCGCCGCGCTGCGCATGGCGCGAGGGGGCGAGGCACCGCCCTTCTGGCTGATCGCCGGCCGGCAGAGCGCGGGGCGTGGGCGGCGCGGCCGGTCCTGGTCCACCGAGCCGGGCAATTTCGCCGCCACCCATCTGATGCGCGCGCCCGTCCCGCCGGGGCAGGGGGCGCTGCGCGCCTTTGCCGCCGGGCTTGCCCTGCGCGATGCGCTGGTCGGGCTGGGTTGTCCCGCCGACCGGCTGGCCCTGAAATGGCCGAACGACCTGCTGCTCGACGGGGCCAAGCTGGCGGGCATGCTGCTGGAGGGCGGCGGTACTCATCTGGCAATCGGCATCGGTGTCAACCTTGCCACGAGCCCGCCGGCGGAAGGGCTGGAGGCGGGGGCGCTGGCGCCGGTCGATCTTCGCACCGCCACCGGGATCGAACTTGCCCCCGATGCGCTGCTCGACCGGCTGGCGGCGGAATTCGCGCGGCGGGAGGCGGAGCTGGCCCATGCCGGTTTCGCGCCGCTGCGCGCGGCGTGGCTGGACCATGCCAGTCATCTCGGCCGGCCGGTCACAGCGCGGTTGCCGAGGGGCGAAGTTACCGGCATCTTCGAGACGCTCGACGAGACCGGCGCGCTGGTGCTTGCCGTGGATGGCGGGCGGCGCGTGATCCATGCCGCCGACATCTTTCCGATGCAGAGGGGGGAGGCCTAGATGCTGCTGGCCATCGACGTGGGCAACACCAACACGCTGTTCGGCATTCATGACGGCTCGGATTTCCGTGCCCAGTGGCGCTGCGCCACCAATCACGCGCGCACGGGTGACGAGTATTTCGTCTGGCTCAGGGCGCTGATGGACCATGCCGGCGTGGCGCGCGAGGCGATCAGCGACGTCATCGTCTCCTCGGTGGTGCCGCAGGTGCTGTTCAACCTGCGCCAGATGGCGCGGCGCTATTTCGACACTGTGCCGCTCGTGGTCGGGCTCGATGGCTGTGATCTCGGCGTGCCGGTGCGCGTCGATCCCGGCACGCGGGTGGGCGCGGACCGCCTCGTCAACACGGTGGGCGCCCATGCCCGCTATGGCGGCAACCTGATCGTAGTTGATTTCGGCACCGCCACCACCTTCGACGTGGTCGGCGCCGATGGCGGCTATGAGGGCGGGGTGATCGCGCCCGGGGTCAATCTCAGCATCGAGGCGCTGCACATGGCCGCGGCGGCGCTGCCCAATATCGATGTCGCCCGCCCCGAACGGGTGATCGGCACCAATACGGTTGCCTGCATGCAGTCGGGCGTCTACTGGGGCTATATCGGCATGATCGAGGGGATCTGTGCCCGCGTCGCGGAGGAACATGGCGGGCCGATGAAGGTGATCGGCACCGGCGGGCTGTCGGCGCTGTTTTCCAGGGGCACCCCGGTCTTCGATGTGTACGATCCCGATCTGACCATGCAGGGTCTGGTGCGGATTCACGAACGGAACAGGGGCAGGCCGCGCGCATGAGCAGCGAACCGGATCTGGTCTACGTCGCGCTTGGCGGTGCCGGCGAGATCGGCATGAACATGTATCTCTACGGCCATGGCAGCGGCGAGGACCGCCGCTGGATCATGGTCGATTGCGGCGTCAGCTTCCCCGACATGGAGACCTCGCCCGGCGTCGATCTGATCATGGCCGATCCCGCCTTCATCTCCGAACGCGCCGATCGGCTCGACGGCATCTTCATCACCCATGCGCACGAGGATCACGTCGGCGCCATCGGGCATCTCTGGGCCGAACTGCAGGCGCCGATCTTCGCCCGCGAATTCACCGCCGCCTTCGTGCGGCTGAAGATGGCCGAGGCGGGATACGAGGACGCCACCGTGCATGTCTGCCCGCCCCATCCGCGCAGCGTGCAGGCCGGCCCGTTCCGCGTCAGCTTCGTGCCGGTCTCCCATTCGATCCCCGACGCCTCGGCGCTGGTGATCGAGACGTCGGCCGGCCGGGTGATCCATACCGGCGATTTCAAGATCGACCGCACGCCGCAGGTGGGCGATCCCTTCGACGAGGCGATGTTCTGGCAACTGGCGCAGACGCGCGTCGATGCGCTGATCTGCGATTCGACCAATGTGTTCTCGACCCATCCGGGCCGGTCCGAGGCCGATCTGGCCGAACCGATTGCCGAGCTTGTGAAATCCGCGCCGGGGCTGGTGGTTGCGACCACATTCGCCTCGAACGTGGCGCGGCTGCGCACGCTGGCGCTGGCCGGCCAGGCGGCCGGGCGCGGCATCGCCGTGCGGGGCCGCGCCATGCGCCGCATGATCGGTCTGGCGCGCGAACACGGGCTGATCGACGACTTTCCGCAGGTCCTGACCGACGAGGAGCTGCTCGACACGCCCTCGGAACATCTGATGGTGCTCGCCTCGGGCAGCCAGGGCGAGCGCCGCGCGGCGATGTCGCATATCGCCTCGGGCAGCAACGACAGGCTGCGGCTCGGCCCCGGCGACGTCGTGCTGTTTTCATCCAAGACGATTCCGGGCAACGAGCCGGCCGTGGCACGGGTGCAGAACCGCTTTGCCGAGACCGGCGCCCGTGTGGTCGATGAGTCCGACGGGCTCTACCACGTCTCGGGCCACGCCAACCGCCCCGATCTGAAATCCCTGCATTATCTGCTGCAGCCCGGCCTGGTGGTGCCGATGCATGGCGAGCAGCGCCATTTGCAGGAACATGCCGCGCTGGCCCGCGAATCGGGCTTTCCGGCGCTGATCGCGCCCAACGGCACCATGGTCCGCATCGCCGGCGGGCCGGCCGAAATCCTGGGCGAGGTCGAGACCGGTCGGCTCTATCTCGACGGCATCATGCTGGTCGGCGCCCTCGATGGCGTGGTGCGTGAACGCATCAGGCTGGCGATTCGCGGCCTCGTCGCCGTCTCGGTGGTGATCGACCAGAACGGCGATCTGGCCGCCGATCCGGTGGCCGAGGTGATCGGGATCTCCACCGATCTCGATGACGAGCTCACCGATCTCGTCGCCGAGATCGAGGATGTGGCGGAGCTGGCCATCGAGCGGGCCGAGCGGGCGCAGAAACGCGACGATGACGAGGTGCGTCGCGTCATCTCGGCCGCCTGCAGCCAGCTTTGCAACCGGCTGGTGGGCAAGAAGCCGGTGATCAGCGTGCTGGTCTCGCGGGTCGAGGTGGAATAGCGCCGCCCTCTCGCTTCGAACGGCCCTGTGCCGCAGCCTGGCCCGACCCGGCGTCCGCGCCATCCTGCCCACCGGTGACCCTCTGCATGCAGGTTCGATGCCGTCGCGCCTTTCGCCTTGACTCGAATCGATTTGTATGCGAGCAAATAATCGCTATCTGATCAAATGCTCTTACGGGAGGAAAGCATGAGCATCACCATTCGCGCGCTGCTTGGCGCGTGCGCAGTCAGTGCGCTCGCCATTGCGGCGTCTGCCGAAACCATCACCATCGCCACCGTGAACAATGGCGACATGATCCGCATGCAGGGTCTGACCGACGACTTCACCGCCAAGACCGGCATCGACGTTGAATGGGTCACGCTGGAAGAGAACGTCCTGCGTCAGCGGGTGACCACGGACATCACCACCAAGGGCGGTCAGTTCGACATCATGACCATCGGCATGTATGAGGCGCCGATCTGGGGCGCCAATGGCTGGCTCGTGGCGCTCGACGACCTGTCGGCGGAATATGATGTCGAGGACATCCTGCCGGCGATGCGCAATGGCCTCAGCCATGACGGCACGCTTTATGCCGCGCCGTTCTACGGCGAATCCTCGATGGTGATGTATCGCACCGACCTGATGGAGAAGGCCGGGCTGACCATGCCCGAGGCGCCGACCTGGGAGTTCATCCGGGAAGCGGCCAAGGCGATGACCGATCGCGACCATGACATCAACGGCATCTGCCTGCGCGGCAAGGCCGGCTGGGGCGAGGGCGGCGCCTTCATCACGGTGCTCGCCAACTCCTTCGGCGCGCGCTGGTTCGACATGGACTGGCGCGCCCAGTTCGACCAGCCGGAGTGGAAGGAGGCGCTGACCTTCTTCGTCGGGATGATGAAGGAATCGGGTCCGGCGGGCTATGCCACTAACGGCTTCAACGAGAACCTGTCGCTGTTCCAGCAGGGCAAGTGCGGCATGTGGATCGACGCCACCGTCGCCGCCTCCTTCGTGACCAATCCCAAGGAATCGACCGTGGCCGACAAGGTCGGCTTCGCGCTGGCGCCGAACCACGAGGGCGTTGACAAGCGCGCCAACTGGCTTTGGGCCTGGGCTCTGGCGATCCCGGCGGGTACCAAGAAGGAAGAAGCCGCCAAGAAGTTCATCGAATGGGCGACCTCCAAGGAGTATCTGGCGCTCGTGGCCTCCAAGGAAGGCTGGGCCAACGTTCCTCCGGGCACCCGCAAGTCGCTCTACGAGAACCCGGAATACGCCAAGATCGACTTCGCGCAGATGACGATGAAGTCGATCCTGCTGGCCGACCCGCAGCATTGCTGCGTCAAGCCGGTGCCCTATGTCGGCATCCAGTTCGTCGCCATCCCCGAATTCGCCGGTATCGCCACTGAGGTGAGTCAGGAGTTCTCGGCGGTCTATGCCGGCCAGCAGAGCGTGGACGAGGCGCTGGCCAAGGCGCAGGCGCTGACCACCGATGCGATGGAGGCGGCGGGCTACTAGGCTCTCCTCCCTGGCCGGGGGGCGGCTGCGGTTGCCCTCCGGCTCTCCCTAACCGACACTTGCGAACACCGTTCGTGGCGGCTCGCCCGCCAACAGGGGAGATGTGACCATGGCGACCCGGCATTCCAGATCCGCGGCCCGGCTGATGATGGCGCCCGCAGTGATCCTGCTCCTGGGCTGGATGCTCGTGCCGCTGACCATGACCCTCTATTTCTCCTTCAAGAAATACCTGCCGATGCGCGGCGGCGATCTGGGCTGGGTCGGGTTCGACAATTTCGTGCGCTTCGTCTCCTCCTCCGCCTTCTGGCCCAGCGTCACGGCCACCCTGACCCTCGTTCTGGGCGTTCTGGTCATCACTGTGATCCTGGGCATCCTGATTGCGCTGTTGCTCGATCAGCCGATGTGGGGTCAGGGGGTTGTCCGAATCATGGTCATTGCCCCGTTCTTCGTGATGCCCACCGTTTCGGCGCTGGTGTGGAAGAACATCATGATGGACCCGATCAACGGGTTTCTTGGCCACCTGACGCGCGCGGTCGGGCTGCAACCGGTCGACTGGCTCAGCCAGGCCTCGATGCCGGCGATCACCCTGATCGTGTCCTGGGAATGGCTGCCCTTCGCCACGCTGATCCTGCTGACCGCGCTGCAATCGCTCGATCGCGAGCAGCTCGAGGCCGCCGAGATGGACGGCGCCGGGCCGTTCGCGCGCTTCTTCTTCATCATGATCCCGCATCTTGCGCGCGCCATCACCGTGGTGATCCTGATCCAGACCATCTTCCTGCTGTCGATCTTCGCCGAGATCTTCGTGACCACCGGCGGCGCCTTCGGCACCAAGACGCTGACCTATCTGATCTACCAGAGGGTGGTGGAAAGCCAGAATATCGGCCTGGGCTCGGCAGGGGGCATCTATGCCGTGATCCTCGCCAACATCGTGGCGATCTTTCTGATGCGCATCGTCGGCAAGAACCTGGAAGCCTGAGGGGGAAGGGACATGGCTCGCGCAGTGACCACCCGCCGCAAGACCGTCAATACCGCCCTGGCCTGGATGGTCGCGGTGATCATCTTCTTCCCGATCCTGTGGATCGTCGTGCTGTCGTTCAAGACCGAGGGCGATGCCATCAAGGCGCCGCTGGAGGTGCTGTCCGCGCCGTGGACGGTGGAAAGCTACGCCGTGGTGCAGGAGCGCTCGGATTACATCAAGCACTTCTCCAACTCGCTCATCCTGTCGCTCGGCTCGACCTTCCTGGGGCTGCTCGTCGCCGTGCCGGCCGCCTGGTCGATGGCCTTCGTGCCGTCGCGGCGCACCAAGGACATCCTGATGTGGATGCTCTCGACAAAGATGCTGCCGGCGGTGGGCGTGCTCTATCCGATCTATCTGCTGTTCATCGAGCTGGGGCTTCTGGACACGCGCGTCGGGCTGGTGATCGTGCTGATGCTGATCAACCTGCCCATCATCGTCTGGATGCTCTACACATACTTCCGCGAGATCCCGGGCGAGATTCTCGAGGCGGCGCGAATGGACGGCGCCGGGCTGCGGCAGGAAATCCTCTACGTGCTCACGCCGATGGCGGTGCCCGGCATCGCCTCGACGGTGCTGCTCAATGTCATCCTGGCGTGGAACGAGGCGTTCTGGACGCTGATCCTCACCGCCGCCAATGCCGGGCCGCTGACCGCCTTCATCGCCAGTTATTCCAGCCCCGAGGGGCTGTTCTATGCCAAGCTCAGCGCGGCCTCGACCATGGCCATCGCGCCGATCCTGATCCTCGGCTGGTTCAGCCAGAAGCAACTCGTGCGCGGCCTGACCTTCGGCGCCGTGAAGTAGGGGGACGGACCCATGGGACGCATCACACTGGACAAGGTGGCCAAGTCGTTCGGCGATGTGGAGGTCATCCCGCCGCTGGACCTGACCATCGAGGATGGCGAATTCTGCGTGTTCGTAGGGCCGTCGGGTTGCGGCAAGTCCACGCTGCTGCGCCTGATCGCGGGGCTGGAGGATGTGACAGCCGGCCGCATCGAGATCGACGGTCGCGACATGACCGAGGTGCCGCCCGCAAAGCGCGGGCTGGCCATGGTGTTCCAGTCCTACGCGCTCTACCCGCACATGACCGTACGCAGGAACATCGCCTTTCCACTGCGCATGGCCGGGCTCGACAAGGCCGAGCAGGAGCGCCGGGTGCAGCGTGCGGCGGAGGTGCTGAACCTCACCGACTATCTCGACCGCCGGCCGGGGCAGCTGTCGGGCGGCCAGCGCCAGCGCGTGGCCATCGGGCGGGCCATCGTGCGCGAACCGGCGGCCTTCCTGTTCGACGAGCCGCTGTCGAACCTCGATGCGGCGCTGCGCGTGGGCATGCGGCTGGAGATCAGCGAGCTGCATGCGCGGCTGAAGACCACCATGATCTATGTCACCCACGATCAGGTCGAGGCGATGACCATGGCCGACAAGATCGTGGTGCTGAATGCAGGCGTGATCGAGCAGGTGGGCAGCCCGCTGGAGCTTTACCGCGCGCCGCGCAACCTGTTCGTGGCCGGCTTCATCGGCAGCCCGCGGATGAACTTCCTGACCGGTGCCGAGGCCGCGAAGCATGACGCCCACACCATCGGCATCAGGCCCGAGCACATTGCGGTCTCGGCCAGCGAGGGCCGCTGGCAGGGACGGGCCGGTGTGTCGGAGCATCTGGGCTCGGACACCTTCATCCATGTTCATGTCGACGGGCAGGCCGAACCGCTGACCGTGCGCGCCGGCGGCGATGTCGATTTTCACCA